>DATJIB010000068.1:0-6581 GCA_035493575.1 Rhodocyclaceae bacterium
GCCTTTGGCGGCACCGACTTGCCGCCCGCACATATCGGACTGGCCATTGCGTCTCCGCTCTTGAAGATGCAGGAGGGCACGCGCCAGATCCGCCTGACGCTGGCTGTTGCCAACCTTGATCCGGCGACCCATACCGAGCCCAACATGGCGGCAGCCTTCGAGGCCTACGTCACGGGACCAAAAGGCTGGCTTGGTCCCTACTCCCTCGGCTGCGACATCATTGGCAGCCAGCTCCAACTCAGCACTAGCGTCGCGGCTACTGATCCCGCTGTAGTTGGCTACAGCGCAGCCATCCATGGCTTGGCATTCGCCACTCAGGATCCGGTCATACAGATATTGCTGCGCCCTGATGCAGCACTGAAATATGCCGCGCTCACGAATCTGACCTTGAGCACCGCTCAGTTGCATGTGGATATTGAAGGTCTGCAAACATCGCTGGCACTTGAAAACGATAACGGCAGTCTCAATCCCAAGAAAGCCTTCCAACCATTCGGCCCGCAACCCGTGCCCGGCTCGCGCTTTATGATAGGCAGCGAGGAAGCCCTATCCAAACGCCTGACCGATCTCAAGGTTCATTTTTCCTGGCTGGCCGCGCCGAGTAATTTGTCGAGCTGGTACACCAGCTATAAAAATCAGTCGCGCATGAGCAATGGTGTCAGCGCCCGGCTGGTATACCAGGATCGCAGTGGCCAGATCAGTGCCGCCTCGCAGGACATCATGTTGCGTGATGGCAATGGCGTCACTACGCTCTCCCCCAATCCACCGGCCATCTTGCCGGAGAGCGGTAGCCAGGCCGAAGACTATCGCCTGTTTGCCTTGATGTTCTCGGGTAGCGGCATCGCTCGCTTGCTGGGTAAACGGCGCAAGAAATCGCGGCCACAGCATGACCGTGAAAAAGTCCCGGCGCCGTCACCGCGTAATGGCTACATCACCCTGGCCCTTGAAGACGACTTTTTGCATGCCGACTATCGCAAAGAGTCTGTCTATCATGCCATCAAGCAAGACAACATTTCGCTCAATGAGCCATACACGCCGACCATACAAGGCATCAGCCTGGATTACAGCGCCGAGTCTGAAGCGATTGATCTGAGCGCCAATCTACAAAGCAGCTTTACCAACCTTGATCTTCAGTTCTTTCACGTTGGTTGCTTTGGACAAGCACGCGAGCATGCGTATTTGCGCCAGCAGCTTGATTATGTTGCCGACAAGCAAATTCGCTTGCTGCCAGCCTACCCGAACGAAGGTGAGTTCCTGATCGGACTCAGCGGCGTTGCTGCCGGCGATGGCGTTAATCTGCTGATGCAGGTGGCCGAAGGTAGTGCCGATCCGGAAATGGAAGCGCAGAAACTTTCGTGGTCGGTGCTATGCGACAACTATTGGCGCCCATTTTCGCCACAGGAGCTGACTCAGGACAGCAGCAATGATCTGCGCGCTAGCGGCATCGTTGCGCTGACTCTACCGCATGAAACCGATCTCGATCACACCTGGATGCCGACTGGCCAAGTCTGGCTGCGTGCGGCGATAAAGGAGCAAAGCGGTGCAGCCTGCCAGCTGATCGAAGTCGCAGCCAATGCTGTTGAGGTTGTGTACGTAGCGCACGACCCGACTAACGACCCGCTGCATCTGGCCGCGCCACTGGCCGCCGGCACCATTGCCAAGCTCAAAGACCCACAAGCCTCGGTCAAGAAAATCCTGCAGCCCTACGCAAGCTTTGGCGGCCGCCAGCAGGAAAGCAGCGAGATGTTGACGCGCCGCTCAGCCGAACGCCTGCGCCATCGCAATCGCTGCATCACGCCTTGGGACTATGAGCGCATGTTGCTCGAAGCCTTTCCGGAAGTGCATAAGGTCAAATGTATCCCTCATGCCGATGGCACTTCGTGGCTGGCGCCGGGCAATGTGTTGCTGATCGTGATACCAGATCTACGAAATCAGAATGCGGTTGATCCCTTGCAGCCACGTGTCGATCTGGACACGCTGACACGCATGACCGAATACGCCCAGGCTCACTGCGGCATGCAGGTAAAGCTCAAGGTGAAAAACCCTCGATATCAGCGTGTGCGCGTTTCCTTCAATGTCCGATTCATGCCGGGGTACCCCTACAACTTCTACCGCAATGAACTGGAGCAAGCACTTATCCGCGCCTTGTCGCCATGGGCTTTCGACGCGACACGACCGATTGATTTCAATGGTCGCATCTATCGTTCGGTGGTGCTCGATTTTGTTGAAGAACTGCCTTATGTCGATTTCGTCACGGATTTCCGTCTCGGCATCGTCGATGACGACAACAACACTCTGAAGGACGTGTCCGAGCTGGTGGCTACTGCACCCGACATCATCCTGGTTTCCGACAACAGTCACGCCATTGCCGAATTGCTGGACACCTGAAAATCATGTTGCTGACCCCATCCATCTCGCCAAAGCCACCGCTCGACTCCTCTCTCGACCAGCAGCAGCTCTATGCGCTTGGCCTCGATCATATTCGGCGTCTGTCACGGCAGTTGTGGACCGACCACAATGTGCATGATCCTGGCATTACAACGCTAGAGCTGCTTTGCTATACCCTGACTGATCTCAGCTATCGCGCCCAATTCTCGGTCGAGGATTTGCTCGCCACGCCGGACAAGAACGCAGAAAACATGGCGGCGCAGTTCTTCACGGCGCGCCAGATTCTGCCCAACGAGCCGCTCACCACGCGCGACTATCGCAAGCTGTTGATTGACTTGCCGGACGTCAAGAATGCCTGGGTACACACTGCCGCCAAGCGCTTCTATGCCGACACGATCAAGGGCGAGCTATTGCTGGCCGATCCGCATCTGCCCGGCACTCACCCCATTGACATCAAAGGTCTGTACGAAGTTTCGCTTGAATACTCGGACAAGATCACCACCGCCGCCCAGCGCAAGGACATTCGCACCAAGGCATTAAAACTGCTCAATGCTCACCGCAATCTGTGTGAAGACTTTGTTTCCATTCTGGATGTCGCGCCCCAGCCGTACACGCTATGTGCCGAGCTGGAACTGGAAACAGACGCCTCCCAAGTTGAAGTCGCGGCGCAGATTCGTTTCCAGGTTGAACGCTACCTGGCACCGCCGGTTCATGCTTACAGCCTCACCACCATGCTGGCAAGGCAGCATGCTGATGGCAGCCCTTATACCGTGGCTGAAATTTTTGAAGGCCCGGCACTCAAGCACGGCTTTATTGATGACGCCGATCTTGATGCGTCCGAACTGCGCACCGAGATTCGCCTCTCTGACATTATCAGCATCATCATGGACATTCCCGGTGTGCGTGCCGTGCGCGACATCATTGTCAATCAACTGGTCAAGGACAAGGTCAGCGGTGACCTTGTCGCCATCGAGCCTGACGACAAATGGCGCCTTGCCGTTCCAAGCGGCATGCAACCCATGTTGTCCAACGATCATGGGCGGATGGTTTTCTACAAGCGCAATGTGCCGGTTCCTGCTCAGGCTGCACTGGTGAATGCACGCATTGCCGAACTGGAGGAAGCCGAACGCCTGAACCTTGAAACAGTACAGGAAGAGGATCTGCCGATTCCACTCGGACGAGCTCGCGAGGTCGATGCCTACCATTCTTTCCAGCTGCATTTTCCTGTGCTGTACGGTCTGTCTCAGCAGGGCCTGAACTCCAGTGATCCTCAACGCCAGGCCCAGGCGCTGCAACTCAAGGGCTATCTGCTGTTTTTCGATCAGCTCATGGCTAACTATCTTGCCCAGCTGGCCAATCTACGCCATCTCTATTCACGCAATTTCGCCACCGACTACCTAGCTGATGCCACGACGGCACGCACCTACTTTGCCCAGGTAGTGGATAGCTTCCCGGATTACGCCAAGATTTATGGCGCTGGCATCGACGACAACAAACTCGGTGAGCTGCTCGAAGACAACACATTGGCCTTGCAGCGGCGCAACCACATCCTTGATCAACTTCTGGCGCGCTATGGCGAGGAATTTCATCATTACTCGAATGTAGTCAGTTCGGTGTTCGGCGCCAGCCCTGCCAGCACCGCCGTCACTAAATGCAACTTCCTGGCGAATACGCCGCGTATCGGCGCAGAGCGCGGCCTCGCCTACAACTACAGCCTCACCGAAACCGAAGCGCTGTGGAACTCGTTCAATGTTTCGGGTCTGGAACGTCGCATCGCGCGCCTGCTTGGCATCAGCAATTTTTCGCGGCGCAACCTGGCAACGGTGTCTTACGTAACTTATACCGAAATCGACAAGACACCCGGCGATGAATTCCGCTTTCGAGTCAAGCATCCGGTCTCAGGCAAGATCGTACTGTCCAGCAGCACTAACTATGCAACCCCCGAAGCGGCACAGGCTGAAATGCAGCTGGCCATTGGCCGTGCCCAGGTGCCGGAAGGCTATGAGCGCAAGCTGACCGTCGATGGCAAGCATTACTTCAACATCATCAACGAAGTCGGCGAGGTGATTGCCCGCCGCATCGAATACTTTGCCACATCTGATGCGATGGAAGCCGCCATCACTGCACTGGTGGATTATCTGCGCGAGTACTACAGCGGCGAAGGCATGTATGTGATCGAGAATCTGCTGCTGATGCCGCAGGAAAAAGACGATCCCTTCATGCCAATCTGCGTGGATCCGAATTGCGAGGATTGCGCGGATGACGATCCCTACTCCTACCGTCTGCATTTCGTTTTGCCGGCCTACGCCGGGCGCTTCCAGAACATGGATTTCCGGCGTTTTGTCGAAGAGACCATACGCCAGGAAACGCCAGCCCACATCCTGCCCAAGGTGTGCTGGGTCAATAGCGACGACATGGCCATGCTTGAAGCCGCCTACCGTGACTGGATTCCGTTGAAGGCGGGCGTGACACCGAGCAATCGTAAAGACAAGCTCGATAAATTGATTTACGCCCTCTTTCATATCAAGAGCATCTACCCGACGCGGCTGTTGTTCGACTGCAGCTGCGACGAAGAAAAACCACCTTTCATTCTTGGCCGGACCTCCCTGGGCAGCATGGGCGGTCAGGACGTTAAATCCTAGGAGATACACATGGCCGATCCGATCCCTACCCTGCGCAGCCTCGACAATCTTGTCAGCGACTACAGCGTCTTCGAGCGCGACCAGGTACTGACCGAAGCCCAGCTCAACAGCGTGGCTCAGTATTTCGATGACCAGGACAGGTTGACACGAGTCGAGCTGATCGGTGTCGGCATCGTTGGCGGCCTGCGCGCCATTATCTCCGGTGGGAAAGTGGTAATTGGGAAGGGCGTCGGCGTCAGTACCGATGGCGACTTGCTCCTCTTGCAGACTGACACGACTTACGACTACATCAAGCCTTACGACGAAACCGCGCCCTTCTACTCGCCCTTCTATATCAACAAGGGCGCCAACATGCTCAAGCTGTGGGAGCTGGTCAAGGAAGGCGAGAGCGATGTACGCAAAGTGCCGATCGCCACACTACCGGGAAAACTGTCGGACTACGCGGTGCTCATGTATGTAGAGAGCTATCAGCAAGATCATGACTTGTGCAATGCCGCAGATTGCGACAATCTCGGCGTCATGGCCACCCACACCACACGCATGTTGCTGGTGTCGCTGGCTGATGCACCCTTGTTGCTAACGGCTTTATCCACCGCCAGTAGTGCATCGATGGCCTTGACCGCAGTCAGCGCGGAGCGACCCAAACTGAAGGCCGGCATCACCACGACCAGCATACTGGCCGATCTGTACCGCAAGGCCAACAACAATACCCACAGCCAATTGGTCCAGGCGCTACCAGCATTGAATACCTATCTGCCAGGCCTTTTGATTGAGCAATTCGGCAGTAATCCGATTCCGAACTGGATCAAGGCACTGGAAACCCATGCCGCACTCTTTGCCTTGAAGCCGCCGAATACACGCGATGCCGGCATCCAGTATTACTACGACTTTCTCAAGGATGTGGTCGAAACCTGGAACAGCCTGCTCGCTTGTTTGTTCGAGAATGACAGCGTGCTGTGCCCGGACGTCGGGGCCTTCCCTAAACATCTGCTGCTGGGCGAACTGAGCCCGGCCCAGGGTACGGTTCCAAGTTTGCGTACCGGCTTGTACCCCTCACCGCTGGGTGATCGCAAGCTGCGCGAACGGGCCCGCCATCTGGTCGAACGTCTCGACGCCATGATTAATTCGGCCGACTTCCCCCAGCCATCAGCATCCACCATACGTATCACCCCCAGCCGTGACGAACGTGCGCCGCTGGAGCAAAGAGCCATTCCCTTTTACTACATCCAGAAACCCACCAGCCCCATCATGCTGGCCTGGAACCCGACCTTGACCGCGCGCAAGCTGCAAGGCAACAACCAGGCTTATCAATGGAAAAGCTATATGGGGCCCACCGCATTGCAAAAGGATGCGTATGCGGTACAGATTGGCGCCTATGACTTTTTCCGTATCGAAGGCCATTTCAGCCAGAAGATCGACAATGTCATGGTCGTGCTCAAAACCGAGATCGAGAAACAGAATCTGCCGATCACCGTGCGTGCCATCCTGCTGCACAACGACAAGAAGAAGATCAAGGTGCGGCCGCCGCGTTATACCGATCTGCACCGCTTTCAC
>DATJIB010000069.1:0-3625 GCA_035493575.1 Rhodocyclaceae bacterium
GCGGCGCCGAAAAATAGATACAACCGGCGTAACGGCCGGACACGGCAATCATGCCGGTAAAGTCATAAGTTGGCGGCAGCTGGCCGCGCTCACCCAGATAAGCGCCCTGCACTGAGGCGGCTTCAGTGGTGATCTGCTCAAAGTAACGGCCCACGGCCTTGAGGAACACGTCGATTTCGGTTTCGTTGATATCGCCCATATGCCCTCCTTACACTTCGGCAACCAGTTCGCTGAGTGCTTCCAGCAACTGATCATCGGTAAATGGTTTGTAGAGAAAGCCCTGCGCGCCCTTCTGCAGTGCCTTGATGGCGGTAGCTTTGTCCGACAGGGCCGAGACCACCAGGATGCGCACATCGGGGTTCAGTTTCATCATGGCTTCGGTACATTCCACGCCGTCCATTTCTGGCATGGTCAAATCCATGGTCACCACTTCGGGGCGAGCCTGCATGAACATATTGATGGCCTCAACGCCGTTCTTGGCCATACCCACGATCAGCATATCGCCCAAGCCGCCCGCTCCCATCAGGCGCGCAATACGACTGCGCACAATGCTGGAGTCATCCACAATCAACAAACGCATAGGACCTCCATTTTGGTTTTCATTTTCAGGCCGCGGCAAAACCGGGGAAACGAATCGAGAATTCGGTGTACTCGTTCAAGCGCGTAGACAAGTGCAGCTTGCCGCCCAAGGCCTTGACCTTGTCGAGCACCACATCCATACCCACGCCACGGCCCGCATCCATATCCACAGTTTCGGCGGTGCTAAAGCCCGGCTCGAAAATACGCATGACGAGTTGCTGCTCATCCATGGCGGCGGCCTCGGTGACACTGCATTCACCCGCTGTGACCAGAGCGGTGCGAATGCGTTCTGGTGAAAGGCCACGACCATCGTCACGCATCACGAATTCAAAACTGCCGTCGGCAACCGGCTGGCAGGCAACATAGATGCGGCCAGCCAGAGGCTTGGCCAGTTGCATGCGTTCTTCCGGCACTTCGATGCCATGGGTGACTGCGTTGCGCACGAGCTGAATTGCGATCTGGCGCAGATCGCTGGCCACCTTGCCGGGCAAGCGATCCAGCACGCCAAGTTCGGTGCTGACATAAACCTGTTTCTTCTGTGAGCTGGCAATACGGGTAGCCAAGGATTCCAGACCATCATGCGAAGCCGGTGCCACTGCAGCGGTGTTCTGCGCACTGAGGCCCGCAATGCGCTCAGTGACATTGCGCACCATATTGACGCGATCAAACAAGGTGTTGAGGGCCACACTCAGCGCCACCATATCGCTACCTTCCAGGCCGCCGCGCTCGCGCAGGGTTGCCAGCTCACGCTCAAACTCATGCGCCTGGGTTTCGAGCATCTCCAGTCCCAGCACCGCCGCCTCGCCCTTGCAGGCATGAATCAGGCGGAACGATTGCGTCACCACATGGTGATAGTCGCTGCCGCGCTCACCTGCACTGCGCAGCGAATCATTGATCTGCTGTAGTGATGCGTCCATGGAGGTAAGGAAGTCGCGCAGTACCTTGGGCTCGGTAGACAACATGCGTAGCAGGACATCGACTTCCAGACGCGCTTCGCTCTTGGCAGCCGACAGCTGACGCACCAGCTGCACACGCTCGGTTACGTCTTGCACCGTCACCAGCAGATGCGGCACTTGCTTGTCCTGCACCACGCGATTGAACTGGAAGGACAGGTAACGGATCAGGGTCTCGCCCTTGCCATCTTGCAGCTTCACTTCCACTTCGCTGAGTGGATTGAGGCTGGCAACCAAACCCTCCTTAACGCGATTGCCGAACAGCAACTCAATGTAGCCGCGTGCTGCGTCATAGACCGGAGCGGGCACCATGCCGGACAGAATAGGCATGAACTCGGTACCTGCCGGCAGCTCACGCTGCAGAATACTGCTCATGGATTGTGACTGCTGACTGCCGATGCAATATTGCGGGTCGAGCAGGAACAGGCCTTCGCGTACGGTGGAAAGAATCTCCTGGGTTTCCTGTTGCGCTGCTTCGGTCTTGCGGTCACTGGCACGCAGTTGGCGAATGAACTTGAAGAGAATAAAGACAAAGTTGAGCAAGGCGAGCGCAATGCCCACACTCTGCACCATACGCAGCCAGCCGGCCTTCTTGGATGCGACTTGCTCGAGTTCATTGGTCAGATCATTCATCAAGCCGAGCAGCTTGACGTTATTGGTGCGCGCATACAGCACGGCGGTGCTCAAAGCTTCTGGGGAAAGCTCCTTATCGCCCATCACGTTTTGCAGGGCAGCGTAATAACCACGCCAGACCATATCGGCCTGCTCCATGATTTCCTTGCCGTGGGCAGTGTCAATGCGTTTCAGTACTACCGGCGTACCGCTCGCGCCAGGCGTACTACCACCTTCACGGAAACTCTTGAAGGTGGTGTCGAAAGTCTTGGTCGTGGCGGCGAGTTCAGCCTGAGTCGGCTTGAGTTTTTCCGCACCAACATTGGCCTGCTGATCAGCCTGCAGCAGTAGCAGTGACTTGGTCATGCGCTGCGACAGCATGCGCTGACGGCCTGCCAGATTGATGGCGACGGCATCTTCAGCGATTTGGTAGGAGGTATAAAAGTTGAGGACCAGAACGCCCAGGTCGAAGACCAGGAAGAAACCGACCGCAATAACAATTTCGCGGTACTTACCTAAAGAACCCGCATTTTTATCAAACATAGCTTGTACTCCGGGATCGTTGCACCGATGGCGCAAAAAAACCGCCCCTGCTCCGCCTTAGCGGCGCAGGGAGCGGATCAAGCTGCCTTCTTTAATTGTTTGCGATGCAGGAACTCAACGACTGCGGCGCGGTACTTGGCGAACTCTGGCTTTTCGACCAGATCAAGACGATCACGCGGCCATGGCAAATCAACATCCACGATTTGACCGATGGTGGCAGCCGGGCCATTCGTCATCATGACGATACGGTCGGACAGAAGCACCGCTTCATCCACATCATGCGTAACCATGACAACGGTGGCGCCGGTTTCGGACATGACGCGCATCAGCTCATCCTGCAGGCTGGCACGGGTCAGCGAATCAAGGGCACCGAAGGGCTCATCCATCAACAGAATTTTCGGTTCCATGGCGAAAGCGCGCGCGATACCAATACGCTGCTTCATACCGCCCGAGATTTCATGCGGGTACTTATCGGCAGCATGGCTCATGCGCACCATCTCAAGTGCCTCATTGGTACGCGCCTTGAGCTTGGGCTTGCCTTCCTTGGCGCCGAAGACACGCTCGACGGCCAGGTACACATTCTCAAAGCAAGTCATCCATGGCAGCAGCGAATGATTCTGAAACACCACCGCGCGCTCAGGACCCGGACCAGCGATTTCGCGGCCATCACAAATCAACACACCGGATGTTGGCAGCGTCAAGCCGGCAATCAGATTCATCAACGTGGACTTGCCGCAACCGGAGTGGCCGATCAAGGAGATCACTTCACCTTCACGAATTTCCAGATTGATATCGCGCAGTGCGGTGAACTTGCCGTTCTTGGTCTCAAAGGTTTGACCAACATCTTCAACAGTTACGAGTGGCTTGGACATTTTCAATTCTCCGAAGGCTAACTAGTACTAATCAGTAAGGGGTTCCAAGGGGACCAGCGTCCCCTT
>DATJIB010000070.1:0-3921 GCA_035493575.1 Rhodocyclaceae bacterium
ACCGTCACCAGCACCATATTGCTATCGGCAATGTAATACTCCCCCGGCAGAACTTTGACTGCATCGGTTTTGAAGATGCGGTCAAAGTAGCGGTTGCGAGCCAAGTGTTCAGCAAAACCAGTTGGGTCAGCGCTATGTGGCGTGTTCATAGACGGTCCGTCCACGACTGCGGAATAAGTCCGCAGCATGCATGAAACTTTCGGAATGGCCGGCATAGAGCAGGCCGTGGGGCTGCATATGTGGCTTGAAGCGCTGCAAGATCTGGTACTGGGTGTCTTTGTCGAAATAGATCATTACGTTTCGACAGAATATCGCATCAAACGCTGTCCGCATTGGCCACTGATTGTCGAGCAGATTGATGCGCTGAAAAACCAGCAAGGCTTGCAACTCGGGGCGCACCCGCGCATACCCCTCCTTGCTGCCCGCCCCGCGCTGAAAGAAACGGCGCAAACGCTCTGGAGAAAGTTTATCCACTCGATCCATCGGGTAAACCCCGCTCCGCGCAGTATTCAGAACATTGGTATCGATATCACTGGCCAGAATTGCGACCGGTGGCGTCAAGGTATCGAACACCTCACATGCAGTCATGGCCAGAGAGTAAGGCTCCTCTCCTGTCGATGCCGCCGCACACCAGATCCGAAATGGACGCGTGCTGGTCGCCTGCATTTGCTGCGCCAGAATATCGAAGTGATGGCTTTCACGGAAAAAGGAAGTCAGGTTCGTAGTCAGCGAATTAACGAATAGTTCCCACTCGTGAGCATCGCCTTTTTCGAGGTGCGCCAGGTACTCAGCAAAGCTGCTGTGATTGAGCGCACGGATACGGCGCACCAAACGGCTATAGACCATGTCCTTCTTGATGGGGGAAAGGGAAATGCCCGCGTGCTGATAAATCAGCTTGCGTATCAGCTCGAAGTCAGCGCCGGTGAAATGGAATTCACGGGGCTGAAGCGGCCCCGCTGTCGCCATTTCTTTCAGCTTGTCATTCAAGAACGACTCCCGGCATCAAAGGCTTGCATGCTTAAAACTCCTGCCACTCTTCGTCATCATTGCTGTGGCTAGGATGCGGCGACGGGATGGAGCGTCCTCCACGACTCAGGCCAGTTGGTGCTTTCGTAGCGCGGCCTAGTTGCTTCGGTGTGGCATCACGCAATACCGGTGCGCTCAGGGCGGCAGGAGCAGGGCGTGGTGACCGCTCATCCAGCTTGAACATGGCGACGACCTGTACCAATCCGCGAGCCTGGTCTTCCAGACTTTCAGCGGCAGCCGCAGCCTCTTCCACTAGAGCTGCGTTTTGCTGTGTCACCTCGTCCATCTGCCCGACGGCTCGACTGATCTGGTCAATGCCGGCCGACTGCTCACGGCTGGCGCCACTGATGTCCGTCACCAGCTGCGCAACTCGTGCAAAGCTGCTGACGACTTCGGTCATGGTAGTGCCGGCCTCCTGAACAAGCTTGGCACCGCCTTCAACCTTGCCTACAGAGTTGGCAATCAGTTCCTTGATTTCCTTGGCGGCAGTCGCACTGCGTTGCGCCAGGCTGCGCACTTCACTGGCCACTACGGCAAAGCCTCGTCCCTGATCACCAGCACGTGCCGCCTCAACCGCGGCATTCAAAGCCAGGATATTGGTCTGGAAAGCAATCGAATCAATCACACCGACGATATCGGCAATCCTCTTGGAACTCTCCTGAATTTCGCCCATGGTATTCACAACACGATGAACAATCTCACCACCGCGTGTCGCAAGCTCATTGGAACTCGCCGCCAGCGAGTTAGCCTGGCGTGCACCATCCGCGTTCTGCTTGACCGTTGCGCTCAGCTCTTCCATCGAACTGGCGGTCTCTTCCAGACTGCTGGCCTGTTCTTCAGTGCGACTGGAGAGGTCGGCATTGCCTGCCGCAATTTCCTGCGCCGCAGTATTGATGGCCTCGGTCGCATCCTTAATCTGGACAACCAGCTCGGTAAGACGATCCACCGTGATGTTGGTATCGTTCTGCAGTTGCGCAAACAGGCCTTGATACTCGCCATGCAAATGCTGGGTCAAATCCCCGCGCGCCAATGCCTGCAATACGCCCGCCACGGCATGCAGGCCATTTTCGCTGGTTTCAAGCAATTGGTTAATGCCCTGCCCTAGTGTCAGGAAGAAGCCGAACTTCCCTTCAAGTACCACACGCTTGGAAAAGTCTCCGGCCACAGCCGCATTAACAATCGCGGCGACTTCGCGCTCCACCATAACTTGTGACGTACGGTCTATCCATTCGCCAACGGTACCGAGGCGTACGCCATCTGCATTGAATACCGGAGCAGTAGTAATGCTGAAGATACGCCCACCTACTTCTTTTTCGGTCACGCTCAGCGAAGTCAACGCATTCAGCCTGGCCAGATATTCGACCGGATCGCTCATCAGATTACCGATGCTGCTACCGACGAAATTCTCGACACTGAAGGCTGGGTTCAATTGCTTCATGGCCGGTTCGATGCTGCGCAATACATCCAGCATCTGCGCATTGGCGTAAACCACCGTGCCGGACTGATCCGCGATACGGAATGGCGTGCCGGCATTGTCCAGAGCCATTTTGACGCGCAACATCTGATCTGCATGCTGCCGCTCTGCTTCGATCTTTTCGCCCAGCGCTATACGTACCTTATCCAGCTCCTGAGTAAACTCGCCAATTTCATCTTTTGCTGCCGAACTTACCGGGCGGTCAAAAACCCCGGCGGCCAGCTGTTCAGCAGATTGCTTGATCGCGCCAACCTGTCCGACAACGGAGCTACGCAAGGATGCAAACAAATATAAGGCCGCCAGCAAACCAATTGCACTGATCAAGGTATCGCGCTGCAGATCGGCCTTGAAAACCTGGATACGCGCTTCAAGCCTGCCATTTAGCAAAGGCACAACCTGATCGAACAATTGATACAGCGACGTAACAGTATCCGTTCCTTGCGCAGTAACCTTGTTTTCATCCACCTGAATTTTCTTGGCGGCCAGCAACTCTACACGCACGGTTTGCAAGAACTGCTCATTGCGCTCACGCCATTGGCTCAAGCTGGCGCTTAAGGCGCTTTGCAACGAGGGGGTAAAGCGTATGGCTTTATCCAGATCGGCTTGCAAGGCGCTCATTGCACGCTCGGCAATGTTGAGCGATACGCTCATTGCAATACGTTCTTCCGGCAAAAATGATTTTTGCTTGGCCGCCTTGATCGCACCGGCGCGCACCAGACGCAATGCGTCGGCAGCGGCGGGAATACGTACAACCACAGCATCTTGCAAGAAATAAGAATCGGTATCCGGATCCAAGGTTAGATAGGAATTATCTTCAACCACGCCTAGATAGAACGTCACGGCATCCAGAAGTTTTGCGTGAATGTTTATGCTATCCACTGCTGTCGCGTTAGTCGCAGCGGAGTTGGACTTCACGGACTCCCACAAACTCCGAACCTCTGCGAAAGCCTGGCTTGAGTTTAGCTGCGCGCCGTTACGTGCATCTTCGGCTGCCCATACAGACAAGGCTTCATCTGCTCTAGCGCGGGCTTCTGCTAACGCCCCACTTGCAGCAGTGTTGCCTTGCAGCAATTCGCGGCTATGCCGACGATGCAGTTGCGCCGCCTTCATGAAGTTAACGGCGGGGACAATCGATTGCAGCCCAGTCCGCTCTTTCTCAGCAAAAGCTATATCGCGATTGATGCGCTGCCAGTTGGCAAAAAACAAGGTGACGAACGGCACCAGCAAAACGAGCCCGACAATGACAAACTTGCTGCCAAAATGGAAGCGCTCGATAAAGGCACGACCTGGCTTGAACACACTTGAAAGACTCATACATCCCCCCTCTGCAACAACTTGTTTGTTTTTATGATCGACCTCATGCCAAGGTCTCATCAATCAATGCCATCTCCGATGACAGCATCAACCGTTCAATATCCACA
>DATJIB010000071.1:0-6100 GCA_035493575.1 Rhodocyclaceae bacterium
TATGGGCACCGTAAGCAAAGCTCTTCTTGGTTGCAGTTAGCACAGGTTCATCCTTTCACAATATTTACTACCATCACGGCGCGACCAATGTCACGCCAACTTTTCACAACGTACTGCACAAAACAAAACTACAAAGCACAAAGCCGGAGTTACCTCAGGGGTAACTCCGGCTTTGTTATCGGTGCCCGCAAGGGATTGGGGCGTTCCGCATTTTTGACAACACCAGGATGCGCAGCTTACTTGCGCAGACCCAGACGTTGAATCACATCACGGTATTTGTCAGCATTCTTGCGCTTGAGGTAGTCAAGCAGCTTGCGACGTTGGCTCACCATGCGCAGCAGGCCGCGACGCGAGTGGTGATCCTTGTTGTGTTCTTTGAAGTGACCGGTCAGGTCATTGATACGGGCGGTCAGCAGCGCGATTTGCACTTCGGAAGAACCGGTATCACCTTGGGCGCGCTGAAAATCAGCAACGATTTTTGCCTTGTCGGCGGTTTGGACTGTCATGATTTTTATCTCTCAAACACTATTAATAAAACTGCACCGCCCCGGTTTGATAGAGCACTGTGCAGGTACAACGAAGGCCGGAATTCTAATTGATTCGGGCCAAAACAGCAAGCCCGAGTTATTGGTTTATCAGGGTTTATAAGCTGACAGCAGCAACCTGTCCTACGCTGGGCCAGTGGCTCCGCACAAAGCCCTCCTGGCTGAGCTGAGCGGCCGTCGTCAGGAAACGATATTCGGGCTGATGCCCTGCTTCAGCCTGCAATAGATGGGACTGTAACTGTCGTTGCAGCTGACGGGCCACCGGCAGGCCGGTTTCCAGAATACGCACCTCTGGGCCGCTTACCCGCTCTATCAGCGGGCGCAGAAAGGGGAAATGGGTACAGCCCAGGACCAAAGTGTCCGCGCCGGCCTCCAGCAAGGGCTGTACATGGGCCTGAACCAAGGCCATGGTGTCGGGTGCTTGCAGCGCATCGGCCTCGACCGCCTCAACCCAGCCTGGGCAAGGCGAGGTCACTACTTCGTGATATTCGGTATGGCGTTCGATCAAAGCCGTCAAATGGGCGCTGCCCAGGGTTGCAGCGGTAGCCAGTACGCCGATAACGCCACTTTTGGTATTGGCGGCGGCAGGACGAATGGCCGGCTCGATACCGATGATAGGCAAGCTGAAACGCTCACGCAGATAAGCCACGGTGGCGACAGTCGCGGTATTGCAGGCCACCACGATGGCTTTGCAGCCCTGCTCTTGCAGATATTGGACGATGCGCTCGGCCCGCTCGCGCAAATACTCGCTGCTGCGCTGGCCGTACGGGCAATGCGCAGTATCGGCGACATAGATGATTGATTCGGCTGGCATCAGCTCAATAATCGGGCGCACGACCGACAAGCCACCGACACCCGAATCAAAGATGCCGACTGGCGCCTGGTTCATAGTGCGACGAGACGTTTAGGCGCCAGATACCCCTCGGTATCCAGCTGACAGAGGCCAATAAAGCGCCCGTCATCGGTATAGGCGCGGAAGCGCTGCCCCACCGCTGTCTCGGCCGCTGCGGGCCATTGCACCGATTGGCCATGCAACATGCGCTGGCTGCCCTGGCTATCCAGCTGAGCAGCCGGTAATTCTTTCAGGAGCGCTTCAGCTGGTAACAAGGCTGCATCGCGATCCACTGCAACCTCCAAATCAGCCAGGGTGATCGAGTTTTCCAGCGTGATATCGGCAATGCGCGTACGCCGCAGGGCAGACAGATGGGCACCACAACCAAGTGTTTCGCCAATATCTTCGGCCAGGGTGCGGATATAGGTGCCCTTGCTGCAATCGACAGCAATGCGCACGCTATCGCCATTCCATTCGATCAACTTGATGCCGTGAATGGTGACAGTACGCGCTTCGCGTTCCAGCTCAACGCCGGCACGCGCATATTCGTATAGCGGTTTGCCATCGCGCTTGAGCGCGGAATACATGGGAGGAACTTGTTGAATCACGCCAAGGTGCGCCTGCAGTGCGGCGTCCAGCGTGGCCCGCGTCACTTCAACCGGGCGTGTCTGCAGCACTTCGCCTTCCGCATCGGCGGTCGTCGTAGTTTGGCCTAACTTCAGCGTCGCCTCGTAAGCCTTGTCGGCATCGAGCAGTTCACCTGCGAACTTGGTGGCCTCACCAAAGCACAGTGGCAACAAACCTGTTGCTAAAGGATCAAGCGTACCGGTGTGCCCTGCCTTTTCGGCATTGAGCAAACGGCGCGCGATTTGTAGCGCGGTATTGGAGGTAATGCCGAGAGGCTTATCCAGCAGCAGCACACCATCCAGCTTGCGCCGAGGGGCACGGCGTGGAGCGCTCATTTGTCCTCTTTGTCTTCCAGCGATTCGGCCCGGGCGACATCGGCACGCACGGCTTCGTCAATCAGCACTGACATGCGCGCGCCTTCTTCCACCGACGGGTCATAGACAAAATGCAGTTGCGGCAGCGTATGGATACGAATGCGCTTGCCGAGTTCGCGGCGCAGAAAACCACTACTGCGTGTGAGCCCCGCTTCAATTTCAGCACGCTTGGCTTCGCCTTCAAGTGCAGTGAAAAACACTTTGGCGTGAGCATAGTCCGGTGTGATTTCCACATCGGTCAGCGTGATGAACTTGACGCGCGGATCCTTCAATTCAAGGCGGATCAGCTCGGCTAGCTCGCGCTTAATTTGCTCTACTACGCGGCTAGACCGAGAGTATTCCTTTGGCATTACTTGACCTTAAATCGAAAACAACATTACAGCGAACGTGCGACTTCTTGGATTTCAAACGCTTCGAGTTGGTCGCCCACTTCGATATCGTTAAAGCCCTTCAGATTCAGACCACATTCAAAACTTTCACGCACTTCGCGAGCATCGTCCTTGAAGCGCTTGAGCGATTCGAGTTCGCCAGTGTGAATGACTACATTGTTACGCAGCACACGCACCGAAGACGTACGCTTGATCACACCAGAGGTCACCATACAACCTGCGATGGTACCGACGCGCGAGATCTTGAAGATCTGGCGAATTTCGACCATACCGGTGATGCTTTCCTTCTGCTCTGGCGCCAACATGCCGGACAGCGCTTGCTTCACTTCATCTACAGCGTCATAGATGATGTTGTAGTAGCGGATATCCACGCCAAAGCTCTCGGCTGCCTTGCGCGCACCACCATCAGCACGGGTGTTGAAGCCGATGATGACGGCCTTGGAGGCCTGGGCCAGATTGACGTCGGATTCGGTGATACCACCGACTGCCGCGTGAATCACATTGACCTTGACTTCGTCGGTCGACAATTTCTGCAGCGACTGCACCAGGGCTTCTTGCGAACCTTGAACGTCGGACTTGACGATCAGCGCCAGTTGCTTGGCTTCGGCTTGGCCCATGTTCTCGAACATGTTCTCAAGCTTGGCGGCTTGTTGCTTGGCTAGCTTGACGTCGCGGAACTTGCCTTGACGGAACAGCGAAATTTCACGTGCCTTGCGTTCGTCGCCGAGCACAATCGCTTCGTCGCCGGCGGCTGGCACTTCGGTCAGACCTTGAATTTCAACCGGGATGGAAGGACCGGCCGATTCAATTGGCTTGCCGTTTTCATCCAGCATGGCACGGACGCGACCGAATACAGCACCGGCCAGCAGTGTGTCACCGCGGCGCAAGGTACCGGACTGAACCAGCACCGTTGCAACAGGACCACGGCCCTTATCCAGACGTGCTTCGATAACCAGGCCCTTGGCCGGCGCATCCACTGGTGCCGTCAGCTCAAGTACTTCAGCCTGCAGCAGGATGTTTTCCAGCAGCTCGTCGATACCCGTACCTTGCTTGGCAGAGACGGAAATAAACGGCGCATCGCCACCGTACTCTTCCGGCACTACACCTTCGGCAACGAGTTCTTGCTTGACGCGCTCAGGATTTGCGTCCGGCTTGTCGATCTTATTGACTGCGACCACCAAAGGCACACCCGCGGCTTGCGCATGGTGAATTGCTTCCTTGGTTTGCGGCATCACGCCGTCGTCAGCGGCAACCACCAGCACGACAATGTCGGTCGCCTTGGCACCACGTGCACGCATGGCCGTAAAGGCTTCGTGACCCGGGGTATCGAGGAAGGTAATCATGCCGCGTGGTGTTTCCACGTGGTAGGCACCAATGTGCTGAGTAATGCCGCCGGCTTCGCCACTGGCGACGCGGGCTTTACGAATATAGTCGAGCAGCGACGTCTTACCATGGTCAACGTGACCCATGACGGTCACAACTGGCGCACGCGGCAACACTGGCGCATCCTTGTGCTCTTCATGATGATCATCAAGGAAGGCATCTGGATCGTCGAGCTTGGCGGCGAATGCTTTATGCCCCATTTCCTCGACCACGATCATCGCGGTTTCCTGATCAAGAACCTGGTTGATGGTAACCATCGAACCCATCTTCATCATGGTCTTAATGACTTCAGCAGCCTTCACCGACATCTTGTGAGCCAGATCGGCCACGCTGATGGTTTCAGGAATATGCACTTCGCGGATAACCGCTTCGACAGGTTGTTGCGGCGTGTTGTCTTGGGAATGACCACGGCCATGACGACCACCGGCCTTGCCACCACTACGCCAGCCGCTATTCGCGCCGGTATCGCCACGGGTCTTGAGACCGCCACGACGCTTGGCTGCATCATCGCTCCAGGTACTGCCCGGCTTCTTGGCGCCCGGCTTTTCAGTCTTGGCTTCTGGCTTGGCGTCAGCCGACTTGGCTGGCTTGTGCAAAGTCCCGGTTGGCGCAGCAGGGGCTGCAGCCTTCTTGGCCGCTGCAGCTTCCTTGGCCAGCTTTTCAGCTTCTTCACGAGCACGGGAAGCTTGCTCACGCGCCAGCTTGTCACGCTTTTCAGCGGCCTGAATTGCAGCCAGCGCATCATGGCGCTTGGCTTCGGCATCGCGCATGGCTTGTTGTTCGGCATCGATTACTGAACGACGCACGACCACTGGCTCAGATGGCTTGGCTTTAACAGCCTTCTTGGCTGGCTCAGGTTCTGGCGCAACTTCGGCCACCGGCTCAGGAACCACTTCAACGACTGGTTCTGGCACCACTTCAACGACAGGCTCTGGCACCACCTCAACCACCGGCGCAACCTCAACCACGGCCTCAACCGGCGCTACGATTTCTTCAGCAACCGGTTCAGGAATCGCTTCAGCAATGGCTTCGGTACCGGCCTCTGGTGTGTCACGACGCACCAGAACACGCTTCTTGCGCACTTCCACTTGAATCGTGCGCGCCTTGCCGCTGGAATCAGCGGATTTGATTTCGCTGGTTTGTTTGCGGGTCAGGGTAATTTTTGCTTTCGCATCGGTTTCACCGTGCGACTTGCGCAGAAAGTCGAGCAGACGCGTCTTGTCGGTTTCCGTCAAGGTATCGTCTGCAGCTTGCTTGCTAACACCCGCCTTCTGCAATTGCTCGAGCAGAACGGCAGCAGGCATTTTCAGCTCGCTGGCAAATTGGGCAACACTCATTTGAGCCATGTAGTACTTCTCCCGGGCTTACGCCTCTCCCGCAAACCAGTGCGCACGCGCAGTGGTAATCAACGCTTTGGCGCGTTCTTCATCGATGCCCGTCATTTCAGTCAGCTCATCAACAGCCAGATCCGCTAAGTCATCGCGGTTCTTTACTCCACCTCGTGCCAACTTGGCAGCGAGGCTCTTGTCCATGCCATCGAGATTGAGCATTGCCTCTTCAACGCCTTCGAGTTGTTCTTCGTCAACAATTGCTTCGGTCAGCAGCACATTACGGGCACGATCACGCAGTTCATTCACAGTCGCTTCGTCGAATGCATCGATTTCAAGCATTTCGGCGAGCGGCACATAAGCCACTTCTTCCAGGGTCGAGAAGCCTTCCTGGATCAGGATGTCGGCCACTTCCTCGTCGACGTCCAGGCGCTCCATGAACAGCTGCTTGGTGCGCGTGCCCTCCTCCTCCTGCTTCTTGGTGGACTCTTCCTGGGTCATCAGGTTGATGGTCCAGCCGGTGAGCTCGGAGGCGAGCCGCACGTTCTGGCCGCTGCGGCCGATGGCGATGGCGAGGTTCTCCTCGTCCACCACCACGTCCATGGCGTGTTTTTCCTCGTCC
>DATJIB010000072.1:0-5156 GCA_035493575.1 Rhodocyclaceae bacterium
TACCGAACGGTTCAATTCCTCAGGAAAACCTGGCCGTTCGCATCGATGGCGAAGCCCAGTTGAAACGGATCATTCGGAATACTGGGCAGCAGGCCCGCTGCAATATCACCTGGGCCGAATCAAACTGTCCGTACCAGGGCAGGACTGCGGCAGCAGTATAGTAATTGTCTTCATGGTAGGGATTTAGCCAAGAGACCCCCTCCTGTACCTTGGCCAGCACATGGAACTCTTCCGCCGCCATCTTGCTCGGCTCCGTAACCAGCGCCCGTACTGCTGCAGTGTTGGCGGCCAAATAGCGGTCTCCGCCAGCCAAAGCAACTTGAATGAACAAAGGTAAGGCCACTCCGATCTCGCCCGCCGGCCTCATCCGCAGCTTACCTTCCAGCCGGCCTTGCGCATATACGAACAAAGCCGCACATCCTACGATGCAGGCTATCTGTCGCCAGGGGAAAACCTTGAAGCTCATGCCACTCTCTCAGTGAAACTGACGACGCTGGAAACTCCACACTGCCAACGCGATCATCAACCCGGCGTAAGCGGCAGCCATCACCAAGCTCCAGCCCATTGCCGCGGTATCCATCGGCAAGGCATACATGGGCGAAACACGCCAGTCGAGGCGCGACAAATCCGGTAGCACCCATTGGATTGCATCGATCAGAGGTTTAAGCGCCAGCATGGCCTGACCAGCATCCGCATGCGACAGATATTCGACAACCGCACCCAAGCTTTTACCGCCTATGGCGAAAGCCAAGCCCAGCGCCAGTGGCAGCATAGGCACAGTAGAAAGGCTGGTAAACCAAAACGCAAAAGCTGCCACCACCGCAGCATCGACCCAGAAGCCGACAACGGCCAACCAGTAGCTGGAACCCAGTTGAATGGGGAAAACTTGTTCGAATAGTCCACGCGTCAGCAACACTACCAGCCACAGCAACAAACCGAGCAAAAGCGCCGACAAGCCCAGCAGCAACACGATACCGAGATAGCGCCCCAGCACATACTGGCTGCGCGGCACCGGATAAGTCAGCGCAAACATTACGCTACGCCGCTCGATCTCACGCCCGAAGAGCTCCTGCACCCAAAATAGGGCGAACAGGGTCAGGCTGATACGCAGCCCGGAAAACCCCACGTCCATCGCCACAGTCTGGGCCTGACGAAAAGTGAATTGGGCGGCCAGATAGGCTACGCCCATTAGCAATACACCCAGTACCAGCACAGCCTGGATGCTGCGGCTACGCAAGCCGGCACGCCAGGCGGAAAACAGGAAATTCAGCATGGGGGCAAAGATTCAAACCAGGCATCTAAATAGCGAAAAGCGCGCCCGAAGGCGCGCTTGGCGTATCTACCGTAGTAATTACGGATTACTGCACTTCGGCGGCCATGCGACCAATGGCTGCTGTCAGGTTAGTGTTCGTGCACAGCGGATCTGCAGCAGAAGCACCGCAGGAACGCGCGCCGCCCGGCTGCACTTCAACTCGCACCGAACCGGTGCCCGAATTGCCCACGTGCATCAGGTTACCGCGGCGAGATGCGCCGGCAATCGCAAACCGGCTAGTATCGATATCGGACTGGGTTACCATGCTGTTGGCCGAACAAGTGATGGTATAACCGGTTTTAATATACTGAGCCACGGCTGGATCAACAACCAAGCCTGCTCCGCCATTAATCTGCGTTTTCTGAGCAACGCCATCGCATACACAGGTATCCGCTGTCGTCACCGGCGCCGCTTGTGTACCGAACGTTCCAGGGGTATTGGCCTGTGCAGCATTGAAGCCGCCAGCTGCGGCGTTATTGGCGCTACAGGCGGCAAAAGCAGCCCCACTGAACAACACGGTCGAAAGGCCGGCGATTACAACAAGTTTCTTCATCATAGTAGTCTCCTTGCCTGCTTACTGAACGTTGCTATTGGCTTGAGCGGCGCTCAAGGCGGAGCGTGTATCTGACTGGCTAGCCTTGTTTTCGCTGCGTGCGGTGTATTCGTTGAACTGCGGAATCGCGATGGCCGCGAGGATGCCGATGATGGCAACTACGATCATCAGTTCAATGAGCGTGAAGCCCGATTGCGTTTTTTTCATAGAGTTCTCCTGAACGAGTCCAAGCAATCCTTGGATGTGGAAAGAAGAGCATGCCTCATGCCAGCAAGTTATCTCAATGTTTTATAAGGTTATTGGCTCACGCGCAACGGCAGCTTACCCGGCTTAACTGCCCATTAATGGAAATCTTGCGACAAAAAACGTCACTTACCGTGCCAGACGACACTCCGACTTCAGCGCAGCAAGCGGCGATAGTTTCGCGCTGTCTGCCATCCGGCACGCTCCGGTGTGCCGTGTGCATAGGCACGCGCCACAGGCTCGCTTTGTGCGAAAAAATTTTCCAATGTTTGCCGCAAGATGCGATGGTGCGGCAACATCGGGCCGAAGAAAAGTACTAGGTCATTGCGCTGAATTAGAACGGTCGGGAAGTTCTCTATATCCCAGTCCTCGACGCCCGAGTTCTCGTCCTCGATATCAACCCAGATAAAACCGGCTTCTGGATATAGCACTGCCAGCTCCCGAAAGCCCGCCTCATACTCGCCGCAGGTACCACACCAGGCGGCACAGAGGCATACGACGAGAAACTCGCGATCAATCGGATCTAGGGGGATGGAGACAGACATGAGGACGAGTAAAATTGCGGCTTGGTATCCGAGAATACCTGATCACATCAGCACTCCTCCGTCATGAGCCTAGCCCTAGCCACCGACCATCGCCTTTCAGCCACTCCGATGACCGACGCGGAACAAGCGCTGCGTATCGACCTGGCGGCCGCCTATCGCTTAGCAGCACGCCAGGGATGGGATGATCTGATCTACACCCACATTACGGCCCGAGTCCCTGGTGAGGACGGGGCCTTCCTGATCAATCCCTTCGGCCTACGCTTCGACGAGATCACGGCATCCAGTCTCGTAAAAATCAATATCCATGGCCAGATTTACGGCGATGCCGATGTCGAGGTCAATGCCATCGGTTTCCGTATCCACGCCACCGTACATGCGGCCCGCCATGATGCGCATTGCGTCATGCATTTGCATAACGTCAATGCCATTGCGGTTTCGGCCCAACTGGATGGATTGCTGCCGATCTCGCAGCATGCAATGCGCTTCTACAAACAGATCGGCTATCACGACTATGAAGGGCTGTCGCTGACCGAGCCGGAGGGAGAGCGCATGCTGCATAGCCTTGCCGACAACCCGGCCCTGCTGTTGCGAAATCACGGCAGCCTGATCTGCGGCCGTACCGTGGCCGAAGCCTATGTCTTGATGGATACGCTCGACAAAGCCTGCCAGATCCAGCTCAAGGCTCAGGCCGGCGGAGCGGAATTGGTCATGCCGCCGCCTGAAGTGCTGAATCGCACCGCCCAACAACTGGTCAGCGACGATGTGCCGGAAGGCGAGCGCGAGTGGCCGGCCCTATTGCGTCTGCTCGATCAAACGATGCCCGGCTTCCGCGATTAACCCCTATTCGTCTTTACCTGCAAGGAGATAAGCATGCCCACATTCAACGTTCAGATTTTCGAAGGCCGCACGCTCGAAGAGAAGCGCGAATTCGTCAAAGCCATTACCGAAGCCAGCTGCCGTACTATCGGCTGCACGCCGGAGTCGGTGGATGTCATCATCACCGAGCTGAAGAAGGAACATTGGGCCACTGGCGGTGTACTCTGGTCCGACAGGTCATAAGCGTCTGGTAAAACAAAAAAGCGGAGCCAAGGCTCCGCTTTTTTTGTTGTCTTGCACCGGACCTACCATTCAACTTCCATGCCCTCTCGAGCCAATATCACTTCCGGTCCATTCACCGGTACGCGCGTTAGCAAGTCGGCAAAAACCGTTTCCAGTTCATCGTCGCTCCGGGTCGGTTCGTGATGGGTACAAATGAGTTTCTTGGCTCCCACGCGATAAGCCAGCTCCAGGCTGTTATCAAAAGTGCCGTGCCCCCAACCCACCTTGGCGGGATACTCTAAAGTGGTGTACGAACAATCCATTACAAGCACGTCAACGCCTTTCAGGAAGGCATCCAATTCAGCCTGACGCGCATCGATCATCGCCTGATACTCGTCGTAGTCAGCATCCTCGGTCGTGTAGATATTCGTCCAGGGCTCATGGTCGCCGCTGAAGAACATGGACTTTCCATTGCATTCGACGCGGTAACCGAAATTCGTCACCGGATGATTGAGTAGCGTATTGTGCACGGTTGCATCGCCGACAGTCACCGCTTCACCGATGGCCAGCGTCTGGTATTCAATGGCCGCCCGTAACTCGGCCTCGCGGACAGGGAAGTAACTGTACTGAAGCTGTACGTTCATTACCTGCTCAATGCCGCTGCCGGAAACGAAGTCGTAAGCGCCATGAATCTTGGCCTTGTTGCCGGGGATATACAGCGGCGTAAAGAACGGCAGGCCCTGAATATGATCCCAGTGCGTATGCGTAATGAAGATATTGGCGCTGACCGGCATTTGCTTGAGCAAAGCCTGTGCGAGCGGAAAGATGCCGGTCCCCGCATCGAAGATGATCAGCTCGCCCGCATCGCTCCGAACTTCAATACAGGTCGTATTGCCGCCATAACGCGCGGTATGCGGTCCTGGTGACGCAATCGAACCCCGCACTCCCCAGAAACGAATCTTCATTCAGCAGTTTTCCTTCGTATTATTCGGCATCGACCTGCGCAAAGCTTTGCGCTTCCGCCACAAACCTGTCCAAGTCGCCCAAGCTTTCGATCACCGCATCGATATTGGTGCCAAAACGATGAGGCGCAACGACAGCCTCGCCGGCACGATAGGGATTGCCGGCGTCACCAAACTGTCGGTAACGGCAGATCTGATCCGCCATACGCAGGCAATCGCCCATGGCATTCTGAGCAGTGTCCTGATGATGATTACGAATACATGCTACCAGCGTCGGTGGAAACTGCCAGCGTTCGGCCAGCATCGAGCCGACCACGGTGTGATCCGCACCGATGACCTCCGCCTCGGCCACATGCAAAGGTACGCCCTTCTCATGGCAATACGCCAATGCCGCCCTGAACTCCTCCGGCATGAACTGCGCAAACACGACCTTACCGAAGTCGTGTAACAGCCCCGCGATATAACAGTCACCGGGGTCAACCTCACCGGCTACCTGATGGTTG
>DATJIB010000073.1:0-4959 GCA_035493575.1 Rhodocyclaceae bacterium
AAGTCGTCCATGTTGTACAGGAGCTTACGCAGCACCCACATCTTTTGCAGGACTTCCGGTTTCAGCAGCAACTCTTCACGGCGGGTGCCGGACTTATTGACGTTGATAGCAGGGTAGACACGCTTTTCAGCCATACGGCGATCCAGATGGATTTCCATATTGCCGGTGCCCTTGAATTCTTCATAGATCACATCGTCCATGCGGCTGCCGGTGTCGATCAGGGCAGTAGCGATGATGGTCAGCGAACCGCCTTCTTCGATATTACGAGCCGCGCCAAAGAAACGCTTAGGCTTTTGCAATGCGTTGGCATCCACACCACCGGTCAGCACCTTGCCGGAGGCAGGTTGCACGGTGTTATAGGCGCGGGCGAGGCGGGTGATCGAGTCAAGCAAAATGACCACATCCTTCTTGTGCTCGGTCAGGCGCTTGGCCTTTTCCATCACCATTTCGGCGACTTGCACATGGCGGGTTGCCGGTTCGTCAAAGGTCGAGGCAACCACTTCGCCGCGCACGGTGCGCTGCATTTCGGTCACTTCTTCCGGACGTTCATCAATCAGCAGGACGATCAGTTCGATGTCCGGATGGTTGGACTTGATAGCGTGCGCAATGTGCTGCAGCATCACGGTCTTGCCCGATTTCGGGCTGGCTACCAGCAGGCCGCGCTGGCCCTTGCCGATAGGGGCGACGATATCGATGATGCGGGAAGTGGTGTTTTCTTCGGCGCGAATATCGCGCTCAAGCAACAGTGGTTTGTTCGGGTGAACCGCAGTCAGGTTCTCGAACAGAATCTTGTGCTTGGCATTCTCTGGTGGTTCGCCGTTGATGGTGTCGAGCTTGACCAGTGCGAAATAGCGCTCGCCATCCTTAGGCGCGCGAATTTCGCCGACGATGGTGTCGCCGGTATGCAGGTTGAAGCGGCGAATCTGCGATGGGCTGACGTAAATGTCGTCAGTGCTCGCGAGATAGGAGGTATCTGGCGAACGCAGAAAGCCGAAGCCGTCAGGCAGAATTTCCAGGGTACCGTCGCCGAAGATCGCTTCGCCCTTTTTGGCGTGCATGCGCAGGATGGCAAAGAGCAGTTCCTGTTTGCGCAGGCGGTTGGCGCCTTCGATTTGAAGAGTGGCAGCCATTTCAAGCAATTGGCTGACGTGTTGGGATTTAAGCTCCGATAGATGCATGTGTGCGACCTGAGGGCGATATGCGCGCGAGGCGTGAATTGAGGGAAGCGATGAGGGTGTTGCTAATCTGGGGAAGGGAAATCTGCGCCGACTTGTACTGCTGCCAGCGATTTGCTGGTCTTGTCATCTAGGCAAACAAGTTGCCGGGCGCTGCCTGAAGCCGGGTGCGGAATCGCAATACTAGCGGCTTCAGGGATTGAATGTAGCGGTATTAAAGGTTGCTGTCAATGAATGCGGTCAATTGCGACTTCGACAAAGCGCCGACCTTGGTCGCTGCGATATCGCCAGCCTTGAACAGCATCAGGGTTGGAATGCCACGAATACCGAATTCGCCTGGCGTCTTTTGATTGTCGTCGATGTTGAGCTTGGCAATCTTGAGCTTGCCGGCGTATTCCTTGGCGACTTCGTCCAGGATTGGGGCAATCATCTTGCACGGGCCGCACCATTCGGCCCAGTAGTCGACGAGCACAGGGGTGCTGGCGTCGAGCACTTCGCTCTTGAAAGTGGCATCGGTTACGTGATGGATATTTTCGCTCATGGATAGTCTCGTTTCTGGGGAAAGTAGCTGCTGTGCATTTTGTCTAAGGGATGAGCAGCGTCTGGAATAGTTCTGGCCATTTGCATGGCTATCTGGACGTTGCATCCTAGCAAAAAAAGCCCGGTAGCGGGAAGCGCGAGCCTTTTCCCTCGCGCCATATTACAATTGAGGGCATACGGGCAGCTTTCAAGTCCTTTTTCGCAAGCTAACTACCCGACGATAGCCCCATGATTTTGACGGAGATTCTGACGTGACCTATGTTGTAACCGATGCTTGCATCAAGTGCAAATACACTGATTGTGTGGATGTTTGTCCGGTGGATTGCTTCCACGAAGGCCCGAATTTCCTAGTGATTGACCCGGACGAGTGCATCGATTGCACCCTGTGTGTGGCGGAATGCCCGGCTGAGGCAATTTATGCCGAGGACGACGTTCCTGCTGGCCAAGAGAACTTTATCGCCCTGAACGCCGAACTGGCCAAGGGCTGGCCGGTCATCATTGAGCGTAAGGACCCCGCCCCTGATGCCGATGAATGGGCCAAGGTTAAAGGCAAGCTGGAACATCTGGAGCGCTAATTTCAGAGGTTTCCTACAGAAAAGAAAAGCCCCGCATTTGCGGGGCTTTTCTTTTCATAAAATACTTTTATTGATTCCGCTAATGGTCTACCATGAAAGTGTCGGCCCATAGGACTGGGGCGTTCATTTCAGACAGGAGGGTAATCATGAAAGTTAGAGAGATCCTTGCAATTAAAGGCTCGGTTATTTTCAGCATCAACCCGGAGCAGACTTTACGTGACGGTGTGGTGTCGATGGCCGAACGTGATGTGGGTTCTTTAGTCTGTATGCAGGATGGACGTCTCGCCGGCATGCTGACTTTCCGTGAAGTGCTGCAAGCGGTTCGCAATCACGGTAGTGATTGGGGCTGGGTAAAAATTGCCGATGTCATGGCGCCCAATCCACCGACTGCAACCATGGGCATGAACGTGGATGAGCTGCGCCGCTTGATGCTTGAAACTCATGTACGATATTTGCCAGTAGTGGAAAACGGCACCTTGGCTGGTGTGATTTCTTTCCATGACATTGCCAAGGCAGTGCTGGAAGAACAAGGCCAGGAAAACGAAATGCTCAAGGCCTATATCCACGATATTCCACAGGTAGCTGCACACGCTTAAACAGGGGCCGGCCGCGTCGCACCGGCCGGTCTACATGCAAAAAAACTGGTTGCAAAGCTACCCGCCGGGTGTTCCGGCGGACATCAATCCCGACGAATACGCGTCGGTACCGGCCATGTTCGCGCATATCGTGACGCGCTTCGGCCCCAAGCCGGCTTATACAAGCTTCGGCAAAACACTCAGCTATAACGAAGTCGATCAGCTCTCTCTCCAGTTTGCGGCTTTTCTGCAAAGCAAACTGAAGATAGAAGTGGGCACGCGCGTTGCATTGATGATGCCGAATATCCTGGCTTATCCTGTGGCCCTGTTCGGTACCTTGCGTGCCGACTGCACGGTCGTGAATTGCAATCCCTTATACACAGCGCCCGAGCTTGAGCATCAGCTCCGTGATTCCGGTGCTGAAGTCATTGTCATCCTCGAAAACTTTGCCCATGTGCTGGCCGAGATTCGCGAGCGGGTGCCGGTCAAACATGTCGTCGTTGTCTGCATGGGTGATCTGTTGCCCGTGGTTAAAGGCACCTTGCTGAATTTTGTGGTGCGCTACGTTAAACGTCTGGTGCCTTCGTTTGTCCTCAAGGATACCTATACCTTTCCCGAGGTTCTTGAGATAGGGCGGCGCTTGAAGTTCACTGCGCCAAAGATCGAGAGTTCGCATATCGCCTTCCTGCAATACACCGGTGGCACGACCGGTGTGGCCAAGGGCGCCATGCTTAGCCATCGCAATATGGTGGCCAACGCGCAGCAAGCGCGCGCCTGGGTTTTGCCCTATGTGGTAGAGGGCCAAGAGATCATCATCACGGCCTTGCCGCTGTATCACATCTTTTCGCTGACCGCGAACTGCTTTGTGTATGGATTGCTGGGTGCGACCAATGTGCTGATCGCCAATCCGCGCGATATTCGCGGCTTTGTCAAAGAGCTCAAGCAGCATCGCTTTACCGCCATCACCGGCGTGAATACCTTGTTCGCTGCCTTGCTGCGTAACAAGGATTTTGCTTCGGTGGATTTCAGTAGTCTGCGCATTTCACTGGGCGGTGGCACGGCGGTGCAGCGCAATGTGGCAGAGCAATGGTTGTCGGTGGTGGGCAAGCCCTTGGTAGAGGCTTATGGACTGACCGAAGCCTCGCCGGCTGTGTGCATCAATCTGATTCAGCAGCGTGAGTATTCAGGATCGATAGGCCTGCCTTTGTCCTCAACCGAGCTGAGCTTGCGCGACGATGAGGACCAGGAAGTGGCCTTCGGCAAGCCCGGTGAAATTTGCCTGCGTGGTCCGCAAGTCATGCGTGGCTATTGGCAGCGTCCGGATGAAACCGCTTTGGTGATGAGTCGCGATGGTTTCTTGCGCACTGGCGATATCGGCATCATGGACGAGCGTGGTTTTGTGCGCATTGTCGATCGCAAGAAAGAAATGATTCTGGTCTCCGGCTTTAACGTCTATCCGAATGAAGTCGAAGCGGCCGCGGCCATGCATCCCGGTGTACAAGAAGTGGCGGCCATCAGCGTGCCGGATGCGCGCACGGGTGAGGCGATAAAAATCTTCGTGGTGAAGAAGGACGCATCCCTAACCAAGGAAGCCTTGATTGCATATTGCCGTGAAAACCTGACTGGCTACAAAGTGCCGCATCAGGTTGAGTTTCGCGATGACCTGCCCAAGAGCAATGTGGGCAAGATATTGCGGCGACAGCTCAAGGAAGAGGAACTCAAGAAACGTAGCAACGCTTCCTGAGTTGATCTATCAAGCTGCTCGGTCGGCTTCGGCGACGCGCTTGGCGATGTGTTCCAGCGCTTCTTCAACCTGATCCACGAGGATCAGGCACAGGTCGCCTTCTTTAAGGCGGGCCAATGCGGTATCGATGGCAATGAACTCGCCACGAATCTCGTCGATATAGCCGGTACGGCTGGCGCCTTGCAAACCTTTGCGTAGCAGCCCCATGACTTCGCCATCAGAGCGGCCACGCTGGCAGGCATCTTCAAACAGCAGCACATCATCGAAGGCGCCGCCGACGATTTCACCTTGCTTCATGATGTCTTCATCACGCCGATCGCCTGCACCACTGATCACGATAGAGCGCGTCT
>DATJIB010000074.1:0-5903 GCA_035493575.1 Rhodocyclaceae bacterium
ATCGCTCGCGGTGTGCAGAACAAGGTCTTGGAAGCGATGGCCATGGCACGGCCGGTGGTGACCTCACATACCTGTGCCCAGGCTGTCGAGGCTGAGCTGGATCGTGATTTTATGGCGGCGACCGAGCCAGCAGAATATGTAGCGGCGATCTCGAAGTTGTTGATGAACCGCAACCTCGCCGAGGAAATGGGGCGTGCCGGGCGCGCCCAGGTATTGGCTCGTTATAGTTGGGATGCGCATCTGGCCAAAATTGATGCACACCTTGTCAGTGCTTCGCGTTAATCAATGTGGAACTCACGATAAAACCATGAGCAACTCGCACACAAACACCTCCTCTTGGCGCAATAGCCTGTTGGCCTTGGTGGTCGGCCTGGTCTGGATTCTCGCCTGGTATTGGGAGACTGGTGCAGCCATGGTCAGTATCTGGGAACGTTCGGGGACCTTCACGCATGCCTTCCTGGTGCCACCTATCACTCTGTGGCTGATCTGGCGCTTGCGCCAGCCACTGGCAACTATCGCGCCGCGCGCCAATCTGTGGCTGGCGCTTCCATTTTTTTGTGTCGGCGGATTATGGCTGTTGGGAGAACTCGCTGCGGTGAATGTGGTGACCCAGTTTGCATTGGTGGCGATGATCGTGCTGGCGGTGCCGATGTTGCTGGGTATGCAGCTGGCCCGCGCGATTACTTTCCCATTGTTATTCCTTTTCTTTGCAGTACCTTTCGGCGAATTTGTAATGCCGACATTGATGCAATGGACGGCGAACATCACTGTCATGGGTGTACGCATGTCTGGTGTGCCGGTGTTCCAGGAGGGCTTGCAGTTTGTGATTCCGAGCGGGCACTGGTCAGTGATTGAAGCCTGTAGCGGCGTACGCTATCTGATTGCTTCGATCTGCATTGGGGTTCTGTTTGCGTATCTGAACTACCGTTCCCTGAAGCGCCGCGTATTGTTTGTGATTGCCGCCACCATCGTGCCGTTGATTGCCAACTGGATTCGCGCCTACGGCATCGTCATGCTCGGACATGTGTCCGGCAACAAGTTGGCCACCGGTGTTGACCATCTGGTGTACGGGTGGGTTTTCTTCGGCATTGTGATTACAGCACTCTTCATGCTCGGTATGCGTTGGCATGAGCCAGAGCGCGTGCCAGCTTTTTCGGCAGAGACTACGAGCGGAAAATCATCGTCGAATCTTTTGCTGGTCTGGTTTGTCTTCGCGCTGTTGGTGTGTGCCCCGCGTGCTGCTGAGTGGCTGGTCGAACGTGCCAATGCGCATGCCCAGCCTCAGCTGCAAACTGAATTACTCGGTAGCAATGGTGGCTGGCAATTGGATGCCCAGGCCTCGCATGAATGGAAGCCTGCCTTCGTCAATCCATCCGCAGAATTGCAAGCCATGTTCCGCAATGGTCAGCAGCGCGTGGGCGTGTATATCGCGTACTACCGCCAGCAGGATTATTCGCGCAAGCTGATCAGCTCCGAAAACATGCTGGTGCGCAGTGCTGATCCGGTATGGGCGCAAGTGGGGCGCGGTAGCCGTGAGCTAAGCAGCATGGGCGTGCGCACTGCAACCTTACGCAGTGGCGACTTGAATGGCACTACGGAAAGACGCCTGGCGGTGTGGCAATGGTATTGGATTGACGGCCATAAGACTGCCAGCGACCTCAAGGGCAAGCTATACACAACCTTGGCCAAGCTGCAGGGCCATGGTGATGATGCGGCAGTGATCATCCTGTTCGCGCCTGAAAATCAGCCTGGCGGTGCAGAGGCGGCGCTGGAAAATTTTAGCGCCAGCCAGCTGTCGGCCATACAGAATCTGCTCGAACAAACACGAAAGCAACGATAAGCCCATGTGCGGTATTTCAGGACTCTTTGATCTGCAAGGCAAGCGCGATTTCTCGCGCGACTTGCTGCAGCGTATCAATGACATTCAACAGCATCGCGGCCCTGATGAGGCCGGCCTGCATCTGGAGCCCGGTGTGGCACTGGGGCATAGACGCCTGTCTGTAATCGATCTGGCTACCGGCCAGCAGCCGCTCTTCAATGTGGATGGCTCGGTCGGTGTGGTCTTCAATGGCGAGATCTACAACTATCAGGAATTGGTACCCGAGCTGCAAGCCCTGGGCTACACCTTCCGTACGCGCAGCGATACCGAAGTCATTGTGCATGGCTGGCAGGCTTGGGGCGAAAAATGCGTCGAGCATTTCCGCGGCATGTTTGCCTTTGTGGTCTGGGACAAAAATCGCGACATCCTGTTCATGGCGCGTGACCGCCTTGGCGTCAAGCCATTGCATTACGCTTTCCTGAATGACGGTACGCTGGTGTTCGGCTCCGAGCTCAAAGTCCTGACCGCACATCCGGCTTTCCCACGCCAGCTTGATCCACTTGCGGTCGAAGAATATTTTGCGCTGGGTTATGTATCGGAAGAGCGCAGCATTTACGCGCATGCCAAGAAGCTGCCCGCTGCTAGCACGCTGACGATTCAGCGCGGCCAGTCTTTGCCTGAGCCTAAGTCTTACTGGGATGTGCGTTTCACGCTGGATAGCCAGATTAGTGAAGAAGAGGCCTTGCACGAGTTGCGAGAGCGTATCGACGAGTCAGTGCGTTTGCGCATGATCGCGGATGTGCCACTCGGTGCCTTTCTCTCGGGTGGTGTGGATTCGAGTGCTGTCGTCGCCAGCATGGCCGGCATCAGCAAGCACCCGGTACGCACCTGCGCGATTGGTTTCGATGATCCGGCCTTCAATGAGTCGGCTTATGCAGCGCAAGTCGCCGAGCGTTATCAGACCGATCATCATCTGGAAATTGTCAGTGGCGATGATTTTGATTTGATCGACAAGCTCGCCTGGCTCTACGATGAACCCTATGCAGATAGCTCGGCTTTGCCTACCTATCGCGTCTGCCAATTGGCGCGCAAGCATGTCACCGTGGCTTTGTCCGGCGATGGCGGCGATGAAAGCTTTGGTGGCTATCGGCGCTACCGCATGCATTTGATGGAAGAGAAGGCGCGCGCATCGTTGCCACTGGGTTTACGCCGTCCTATATTTGGCGCCTTGGGTGCACTCTATCCGAAGGCCGATTGGGCGCCACGCATGTTCCGCGCCAAGACCACATTCCAGGCCTTGGCCTTTGATTCGACGCAAGCCTATCTGCACAGCATGTCGGTGCTGCGTGAAGATGAGCGGCACGCCATGTATTCGAGCAAGTTCAAGCGTGAGCTGGGCGGTTATACGGCACTGGAAGTCTTCAAGCATCACGCCGGAAAAGCTGGCACCGACGATCCACTCGCCTTGATTCAATACCTGGATTACAAAACCTGGCTGATCGGCGATATCAATACCAAGGTTGATCGCGCCAGCATGGCGCACTCGCTGGAAGTGCGCGAACCTTTGATGGACCACAAGCTGATCGAATGGCTGGCGACTTTGCCGTCATCATTGAAGCTCAAGGGCCAGGAAGGTAAATGGCTGTTCAAGAAAGCTTTCGAACCGGCTTTGCCTAATGAGTTGCTGTATCGACCCAAGATGGGCTTCTCGGTGCCATTGGCGAACTGGTTGCGCGGTCCTCTGCGCGAACGCATGCAGCAGGCGGTACTGGGCGCGCGTCTGGCCGACACCGGTTATTTCGATCCGGCTTGTCTGCAAACCATGGTCGGCGAACATCTTTCCGGGCAGCGTGATTTCAGTGCGCCGTTGTGGAGCCTGCTGATGTTTGATGCCTTCCTTGCCAACGCCGGTGCTGCAACACCGCCTGCCGCCGTATGAAAATTCTTTACCACCACCGCACGGCTTCCAAGGACGGACAAGCCGTGCATATTGAAGAAATGATTGCCTCCATGCGCAGCCTCGGTCACGACGTGCGCGTAGTGGCTCCGGCTTCCGGTGAAGAAGGGCAGATGGGTGGCGGCGTTGGCTGGGTGCATAGACTGCGTAACGCCTTGCCCAATGCCGTGTATGAACTGATGGAGCTGGCCTACACCTGGGTCGCTTATCGCCGCTTGGCAGCGGCTGCAGCCGAGTTCAAACCGGATGTGATTTACGAGCGCTACAACCTGTTTCTGCTGGCGGGTTTGATGCTCAAGCGCAAACTCAAGATTCCGCTTTTGCTTGAGGTGAACTCACCGCTGGTTTATGAGCGATCGAAGCACAGCGGCGGTTTGTCACTCAAGCGGCTGGCGCGCTGGGCTGAGGGCACCGCTTGGCGCGGTGCCGATTATGTATTGCCGGTAACGCGCGTTCTGGCCCAGCATGTGACAGCCTATGGTGTGCCGGAGTCGCGCATCGTGGTGATACCGAATGGCATTAACGAAGCACATTTTGCGCATGCGCCGAGCCCGAAGCAAGCCAAGGCTGAGCGCGGCCTCAGCGGCAAACTGGTGCTCGGCTTTACCGGCTTTGTGCGTGACTGGCATGGCGTGGATCGCGTTATCCGCTGGATGGCCAGCGCTGCTGCACCCGCCAATGCGCATCTCCTGGTGGTTGGTGATGGCCCGGTGCGGGCCGAGCTGGAGCAACTGGCGCAAACGCTACAGATTGCCGACCGTGTGACTTTCACCGGTGTGATTCATCGTGATCAGGTGCCGGCCTGGGTCGCAGCTTTCGATATTGCCTTGCAGCCCGCCGTGGTGGCCTATGCCTCACCGCTCAAGCTGATGGAGTATTTGTTTTTGGCCAAGGCCGTGGTGGCACCGCGCACACCGAATCTGACCGAAGTGCTTACCGATGGCGAGAATGCCTTGCTGTTTGATGAAGCAGAGCAGGGCGGCCTGGAGGCCGCACTGTCGCAACTATGCAGCGATGAAGCATTACGTGAGCGCTTGGCTAAAGGCGCACTCGCCAGTATTCACAGCCAGCAATTGACATGGGATGGCAATGCCCGCCGTGTCGTCGCACTGGTATCTGCTCCCGCAGCGTAAACTTGATGACACGTCCGATCCGTACCTTATTGCTGAGCACGCTCTACCCGAGTGCGGTGCGTCCTATCCACGGTATCTTTGTCGAGACGCGATTGCGTGAGTTGATTGCGAGCGGCCAGGTCGAGAGCAAGGTCATCGCGCCAGTACCATGGTTTCCCTTCTCAGGAAAACGTTTTGGCGAATATGGTTTGTTTGCGGCCACGCCTAAACATGAAGTGCGCAATGGGCTAGAGGTTTATCACCCGCGCTATTTTCTGCCACCCAAGGTCGGCATGAATCTGGCGCCACATACCTTGGCCATGGCAGTCTTGCCCATCGCCCGGAAATTGATTGCCGATGGTTTTGATTTTGATGTCATCGACGCGCATTACTATTACCCAGACGGAGCAGCGGCGGCGATTCTGGCACGCAAGCTGGGTAAACCTTTTGTCGTGACGGCACGCGGCACCGATCTCAATCTGATTCCGCAATACAGCTATCCACGCAAGCTGATTCTGGAAACGGCTGCTCAAGCCTCTGCATCAATTGGAGTGTGCAAGGCGTTGATGGATAGCTTGGCTAACCTAGGTGGCAGCACCGACAAGCTGCACGTGTTTCGCAACGGCGTCGACCTGGAGCGGTTCAGTCCAGAGTCGCGATCAGTCGCCCGGCAGCGTTTGAACTTGCCAGAGACACGTCAGCTGTTATCGGTCGGCCATCTGATTGAACGCAAGGGACATCATCTGGCGATACAGGCATTGCCGCTTCTGGATGCCGACATCCAGCTCAATATCGTTGGCACTGGCCCGGAGCGTGCATCACTGGAACGCCTCGCCAAGTCGCTGGGTGTGAGCGAGCGGGTACGTTTTGCCGGCATGATTCCGCAGACTGAACTCAAGTGGTGGTACAGCGCGGCGGATATTCTTTTGCTGTGTTCGAGCCGTGAGGGCTGGGCCAATGTTCTGCTTGAGGGCATGGCTTGCGGCACGCCGGTGGTTGCCAGCAATATCTGGGG
>DATJIB010000075.1:0-2979 GCA_035493575.1 Rhodocyclaceae bacterium
AGAAGGGCTCTTCATCCGGCTGTATGTCCAGCAAAGTGACTATCGTGTCGTATTCAAGTGGTACGCCTTGCTCAGTGAGTATCTGCAATACGTACTCACGACTGGGTAATGGGTTCTCGTAGGTCTCCAACTCGCGTGCGAGCATGGGATCGGCCTGGCGAATTTTGCTTATTTTTTGAGTTTTCTTACTCGTAGGCTTTGACAATTTTGATTCTTCCTTTATAATTCGCGCCTCTTGTCGGTGCCGCCCAGGTGGCGGAATTGGTAGACGCACTAGGTTCAGGTCCTAGCGGTGGCAACACTGTGGAGGTTCGAGTCCTCTCCTGGGCACCAAACAAGAACAACAGACCGCATGATAGCCAGTTTGGGCTCCATGCGGTTTTTTGTTGTCTGCGTTTTTATTTGCGTATCGATTTTTGAAAAAAATAAGCCCCGCTCATTTAGAAAATGAGCGGGGCTTTTGTGTATGAAGATGCTGGCTTATTCGAACGGATGGCGCAGAACAATCGTTTCTTCGCGATCAGGACCGGTCGAAATCATATCCACGGGCACACCACAGACCTCTTCAATACGCTTGAGGTAGGCACGGGCATTCGCCGGCAAACCTTCCAGCGTCTTGACGCCTACTGTGACTTCCTTCCAGCCTGGCAGCGACTCATATACGGGTACGCAGCAGGACAGCTCTTCAGCGCCTACAGGCAGGATGTCGGTCAGCTCAGCGTTGCCATCGAGCTTGTAGCCGATACAAATCTTGAGCTCTTCCACACCATCCAGCACGTCCATCTTGGTAATGCACAGACCGGTGATGCCATTGATCTGGATTGAGCGCTTCATGGCCGCCGCATCGAACCAACCGCAACGACGGGCACGACCAGTGGTGGCACCAAACTCGTGGCCCTTGTCAGCGAGATGCTTGCCGACTGGGTCGAGCTTGTCGACCGCATCGTAAAGCTCAGTCGGGAACGGACCGCTACCCACACGGGTGGTGTAGGCCTTGGTGATACCCAGCACGTAGTGCAGTACGCTTGGGCCGACACCGGCGCCAGCAGCCGCGGCACCAGCGACGCAGTTCGACGAGGTCACGAAGGGATAGGTACCGTGATCAATGTCCAGCAGCGTGCCTTGAGCACCTTCGAACAGGATGTTGGCACCGATTTTATTGGCTTCATACAGGGCACGCGGCACATCAGCCACCATCTTTTGCAGGATAGGTGCATAGGCCAGGGTTTCGTCCAGCACTTTCTGGAAATCGATGGCGGGCGCATTGTGATACTTGGTCAGCACAAAGTTGTAGTACTCAAGGATCTCGGCCAGCTTGTCGGCAAAACGCTTGGGGCGCAGCAAGTCCTGCAGACGGATCGCACGACGTGCCACCTTGTCTTCATAGGCCGGGCCAATACCACGACCGGTGGTGCCGATCTTGTTCTCGCCGCGAGCGGCTTCACGCGCCTGATCCATAGCGATGTGATACGGAAGGATCAATGGGCAGGCTTCGGAAATCTTGATGCGTGAGGCGGCATCAATTCCTGCTTCTTTGAGCTGGTTGATTTCCTTGATCAGTGCCTCTGGCGACACCACCACACCGTTGCCGATGTAACAGGTCACACCTTCACGCAGGATGCCTGATGGGACCAGATGCAGTACGGTCTTCTTGCCGTTGATGACCAGTGTGTGGCCAGCATTGTGGCCGCCTTGAAAACGCACCACTCCTTGCGAATGATCGGTCAGCCAGTCGACGATCTTGCCCTTGCCTTCGTCGCCCCACTGGGTGCCAACCACCACTACGTTTTTGGCGTTTTGCTTGTTTGACATGTGTATTCTTCCCTTAATACCTGCTTAATTTAATGCTTCAACAATCCATTGCGTGCCACGCTGCACCAGCTGGCGATCACAGCCAGCTTCACGCCAGCTACCCTCATGTCCAGGCAATGCAGACAGTACAACCTCACCCGCATTACGCAGGCGTGTAATTTCAGTTTCCAGCGCTGCGTCATTCGAATACGGAGCCAGAATTGCGCCTGGCGACTTCGCGCTACCCGACAAGCGCACCACTTCGCGCAAGTCCATGGAGAAACCAGTAGCCGGCCGCGCACGGCCAAAAGCCTTGCCCATATTGTCGTAACGGCCACCCAGCGCAATCGCATTCGGGTGGCGCGCGCAGTAGGCCGCAAACACCACCCCACTGTGATAGTGATAGCCGCGCAAATCAGCCAAGTCAAAACTGATTGGCAAACCGGCCAGGGCGGCAGCCAGCTGACGCAAGTCTGCAATCGCCGCGGCAACCTCAGCATCACCAGGTACCAGGGCAGCAAGACGCTCCAGCACCTTGGCATCGCCATAGCACTCAGGCAAGGCGCGCAAAGCAGTGCGGGCTGGTTCAGCCATATCGGCGGTCAATGCCTGCAACGTTGGCACGTCCTTGGCCTGCAAAGCGCTGAACAACTCTTCGATCTGATCATCATCGAGATCCGCCGTCGTCACCAGGGCGCGGAAGATGCCAACGTGGCCCAGATCAATACGTGTAGTCGAAAGATCAGCCAGGGCCAAGGTGTCGGAGAGCAGACGGATCAATTCGATATCGGCTTCGATCCCGTTGTGTCCATACAGCTCTGCTCCAATCTGCAATGGCTCACGGGTCGCGGTAAGGCTATCGGAACGGGTGTGCAGCACATTGGCGCAGTAGCACAGACGCGTTACGCCAGAGCGATTGAGCAGATGCGCATCAATACGCGCCACTTGCGGAGTGATGTCGGCGCGCACACCCAGCGTACGGCCAGAAATCTGATCGACCAGTTTGAAGGTGCGTAAATCCAGATCATGTGCACTGTCGGTCAGCAGCGACTCGACATACTCGAGCAGCGGTGGCGTCACCAGCTCATAGCCGTGACCGCGAAAGCCATCCAGCATACGGCGGCGCAAAGCCTCAAGGCGCGCGGCCTCGGCAGGCAAAATATCTTCAATCGCTTCGGGCAACAACCA
>DATJIB010000076.1:0-10811 GCA_035493575.1 Rhodocyclaceae bacterium
TTCTTGCCCAGGCTCTTGAGGTTGCTACGACTGATCAGCACTTCCGCCTCGGGATCAAAGATGCACACATCGGCCGCGGCACCGACAGACAAGGTGCCGGCAGAAATGCCGAGTACGCGGGCGGGATCAACCGTGATGCGCGCCAGTGCTTTACTCAAAGGAAGTTTCATTTCGGTGGCCCACTTCAAGGTCAGCGGCAACAAAAGCTCCAGACCGGTTGCGCCGGATTCGGACTCGGCAAAGGGCACTTGCTTGCCGTCATCATCCACCGGGGTGTGATCCGAGCACAGTGCATCGATGAGGCCATCGGCCAAACCTTGGCGCAAGGCATCACGGTCACGCTGGCTACGCAGTGGCGGATCGAGGCGTGCATGTGGGTCGAAGAAGCCGATGTCGTTTTCGCACAGGTGCAGATGGTGGGCCGAAGCATCACAGGTCACCTTGATGCCACGTTCGCGACCAATACGGATCATGTCGAGACCAGCCGCCGAGGAAATGCGGGTGATATGCAGACGCACGCCGGTTTCTTGTGCCAGCAGTAGCAAGGACCCGAGTGCGATGGTTTCTGCAGCAACTGGGATGCCATTCAGGCCCAAGCGTGCGGCGACTTCACCATCGTGAGCGACACCGTTCTTGGCCAAGTAAGGGTCCTGAGCCTGCAGCCATACCGGAAAATCAAAAGTGGCGGCGTATTGCATGGCGCGCAGCATCACTTGTGTATCGACGATGGCGGCATTGGCCTGGCCGAAGGCCACGCAACCCGCATCCGACAACTCAGACATTTCGGTGATGTGCTTGCCGGCGAGGCCGACCGTCAGTGCGCCAACCGGATACACATTGGCAAACTCGGGCAAGCGGGCGCGATGCTTCAGCATCTCGACCAGGCCGGGTTCGTCCAGTACCGGATCCGTATCCGGTGGGCAGGCCAGGCTGGTGATGCCGCCGGCTGCTGCTGCAGCCATTTCGGATTCCAGGGTGGCGCGATATTCGAAACCCGGTTCGCGCAAACGTGCGGCCAAATCGACGAAGCCTGGAGCCACTACACAACCCCTCGCATCAATCGTGGCGCTGGCTTCAAAGTCAGCCGGGGCTGAGCCTACGCCAACGATGCGGCCTTCGGCGATATACACATCGGTTTGCGTATCGATGTTGTTGGCCGGGTCTATCACGCGGCCGTTGCTAATCTTCAACTTCATACCGCTTCTCCGTTCTTTCCGCCCGCTCCCGCGCCGCTACCTGCCAACATATCCATGACTGCCATACGCACCGCGATACCGAAGGTGACTTGCGGCAGGATTACCGCCTGACTGCCGTCTGCCACCGCCGAGTCGATTTCCACGCCGCGATTCATCGGACCAGGGTGCATCACGATGGCATCAGGCATAGCCATGGCCAGCTTGTCTGGCGTCAAACCGAACGACTTGAAATATTCCTGCGAGCTAGGCAACAGAGCGCCTTCCATACGCTCGTTTTGCAGGCGCAGCATCATCACCACATCTACACCGCGCAGACCTTCTTTCATATCGTTGAAAACACGCACGCCCATGCGTTCGATGCCGGTTGGCAGCAGCGTCTTGGGTGCAATCACGCGAATCTCGGGCACGCCCAGTGTCGTCAGCGCGTGAATCTGCGAACGCGCCACGCGCGAGTGCAGCACGTCGCCGACAATCGCCACGGTCAGCTGGGTGAAGTCTTTCTTGTAGTGACGGATCGTGTACATATCCAACAGCCCTTGCGTCGGGTGGGCATGACGCCCATCGCCGGCATTGACGACGTGGATGTGATCCTTGCCGGTGGCGTCCAGATGCTGGGCGATCAGGTAGGGCGCGCCGGAGGTGGCGTGGCGCACGACGAACATGTCGGCCTGCATGGCCGCCAGGTTATCAACCGTATCAAGCAGGGTTTCGCCCTTGGTGGTCGATGAGGTTGTCACGTTGAGGTTGATCACGTCTGCAGACAAGCGCTTGGCGGCGATTTCGAAAGTCGTGCGAGTGCGTGTCGAGTTTTCGAAGAACAGATTGAACACGCTCTTGCCGCGCAGATTGGCAACCTTCTTGACCTCGCGCTCAGCCACTTCAGTAAATGGCACTGCCGCATCGAGAATGTCGAGGATGATCTGGCGCGGCAGGCCTTCGATAGTCAGCAGATGCTGCAGGCTACCGTCCTTGTTGAGCTGCGGGTTACGCGTCATAAAGGAAGCACTCATTTTTCGCTAGTCCGGAAAAAAGTTTGTAGATCAGACGGGTGGATAGATTTCATGTTGCGAACCCTGGAAAAAACTTTCGAGTATCAGGCGGGCGGCCTCGGCATCGACCACGGCTTTGCGTTCTTGCCAATTGAGGCCGCGGCCAACCAGTTCCTCTTCGGCAATCACTGAACTGTAACGCTCATCCACCAGTGCAACAGGCAACTTGAAGCGGCCATATAACTGGTTGGCAAAGCGGCGGCAGCGCGCGCTCATTTCGTGCTCGGTGCCATCCACATTCATGGGCAGACCGACCACGAGCAAATCCGGATGCCACTCGGCAATCAGCTTTTCGATTGCGCCAAAGCGCTGGGCGTTGGCTTCGTATGTCAGGGTGGAAATCGGGCGGGCGGTGCCAATGAACTCCTGGCCCACCGCCACACCAATGCGTTTCAAACCAAAATCGAAGCCAAGAACCAGGCGATTGGAAGATGGGGATGGCGTGCCCTCAGGCATGTCCAGCCACATCCGAGAGATTGGTGAAGTCGACGCCAAGACTGTGCATGGCCGCAGCCAGACGTTCTTCTGGCGGCATGGAGAAAATGATTTGCGGGTCGGCCACCACGGTTAGCCAAGCGTTCTGGGAGAGCTCCCATTCCAGCTGGCCAGCGGTCCAACCGGCATAGCCCAGGGTGATCAGGGTGTCAGTTGGCTCACCGCGCTCACTCATGGACTGCAGAATGTCGCGCGAGCTGGTCAAACCGATTTCGTGATTGACCACCATGCTGGCTTGCCAGTCGCCGAGTGGGCGATGCAGCACAAAGCCGCGTTCGGGCTGCACCGGGCCGCCGTAATACACGGGCTGGCGGCTCAGATCGGGGTTTTCAAGACTCAAGCCTACGCGCTCAAAAAGCTCAGCTACATTCATCTCGGTAGGGCGATTGATGATGATGCCCAGCGCACCCTGCTCGTTGTGCTCGCAGACATAGGTCAAGGTGCGAGCAAAATTGGGGTCGGCCATGGCGGGCATGGCGATCAGGAACTGGTGGGTGAGGTTGACGTCTTCCATTGCGCACCGCCATTTTAACAGGGGCACCGACATTTTTGAGGGCAGACCGGCCCCGGTTTGCAATTATTCGCAAGGACCGGGGCTGTGAGCTTAAAGCTTGCTGACTTGTTCGCGGATTCGGTCCGGTTCGTCCAGGCGCAAGATGCGGGCGACGCGGCTGGACAACTGGCTGGCATTACTCATCAGGACTTGCTGCTTGATTTCGAGCAGCTGGGCCGGGTGCATGGAGAAAATACGCAAGCCCATGCCGATCAGGAGCTTGGTCATCAGGAAGTCGCCGGCCATTTCACCGCACACCGAAACCGGCACATTGGCACGCGCGCCGGTCTGGATGGTGCCGGCCACTAGGCGCAGGACGGCCGGGTGGAAAGGGTCGTACAAATGCGACACAGCTTCATCGGTGCGATCAATGGCCAAGGTGTACTGGGCCAGGTCGTTGGTACCGATGGACAAAAAGTCGAGGCGTTTGATGAAAGGCCCCAAGGCCAAAGCCGCGGCAGGGATTTCGATCATGCCGCCGATCTCGATGACCGGATCAAACTTCTGACGGGCTTCGCGCAGTTGCAGCTTGGCGGTTTCAATCAGCGCCAGGGTTTGTTCAATCTCGCTGACGTGGGCCAGCATCGGGATCAGAATTTTGATCTTGCCGTAGTGCGAAGCACGCAGAATGGCACGCAGCTGCGTCAGGAATAACTTAGGTTCAGCCAGGCAATAACGAATTGCGCGCAAGCCCAGAGCCGGATTCGGTTCGTCGCGATTGACTACGCGCAGTGCGCGCGCCTGCTTGTCGGCGCCAATGTCGAGGGTACGAATCGTCACTGGCTTGCCGGGCAGGGCCTTGACCACGCCGCGATAGATTTCGAACTGTTCGTCTTCGTCAGGCAAGTCGTCGCGGTTCATGAAGATGAACTCGGTACGGAACAGGCCAACACCATCGGCGCCAATATCGCGAACCTGATCAACGTCGCGCGGCAATTCGATGTTCGAGTACAGCGCAATATCCACGCCATCCAGCGTGGCCGAACGCGCGGTCTTGATGCGCTTGAGCTTGGAGCGTTGCAGCTCGAGCGTGCTCTTCTTGAGGCGATACTCTTCAAGAATTCGCTCGTCCGGATTGACGATGAGAATGCCGCAAGTGCCGTCGACGATGAGCAGATCGTCGTCCTGCACCAGAGGTCGCGCATGATGCATACCGACCAGAGCGGGAATGGCCAGGCTACGCGCCACAATGGCGGTATGCGAAGTCGCACCGCCCATATCGGTGACAAAACCACCGACGCGCAAATTACGGAATTGAATTGTGTCGGCGGGAGACAGATCGTGGGCCACCACAATCAGGTCTTCGTCCTTGGCCTTCTTGGCGATCTTGCGGCTCTTGCCCAGCAAGGCTTTAAGCACGCGTTCAACCACCTGCACCACGTCGTGTTTGCGCTCGCGCAAGTACGCATCGTCAAACGCATCAAACTGCGCGGACACTTCTTCCAGTTGCTGTACCAGCGCCCACTCGGCATTGCAGCGGCGCTCCTTGATCAGTTCCTTGGGCATGTCCGACAACATGGGGTCGGATAGCAACATGGCATGCACGCTGACAAACGCCACCAGCTCGGTTGGCGCACCGGCAGCGGAAGCCTCCAGACGCAAGCCTTCGAGCTCGGCATGCACGCTCGCCAGAGCCGTTTCAAAACGCAAGATTTCTGCGGGGATATCGCGTTCACGGATTTGGTATTGCGAAACCTCCAGCGTCGCATTCGAAACCAAATGCGCGCGTCCGATCGCAATGCCGGTAGAGACCGCGAGACCATGAAGGGAAAATGTCATCTTAGAAGCTGAAACTTAAACAACGTGATCGGGAAGGCTGCAAGCGCAGCCCAGCGAAACCAATAACCGTCACTCACCTTCGCCAAAGTAATCATTGATCAGGGCAACAATGGCATCCATGGCTTCCTGTTCTTTCTCGCCACTGGTGTCGATAGTAACGGTGCTGCCCTTACCGGCAGCCAACATCATGACGCCCATAATGCTCTTGGCATTGATGCGACGGCCATTGCGCTCCATCCAGACTTCGCAGGGAAAACTACCGGCCAATTGCGTCAGCTTTGCCGAGGCACGCGCATGCAAACCCAGTTTATTGATGATCTCGACTTCTAGCTTCGGCATTGACTCATTCCTTATGGCGCGCAGCTTGGTGTTGTTGAACGCGCCGCTATATTTTGGGGGTAACAGGGAGCGGCCCCTGTTCCATCTTTGTTTCTTAGTGTTTCAACATATTCAGCACGCCATCACGACCACCCGAGGTGGAACGCGCCAGCAGGGTTTCCATATCCTTGTCGCGATAAGTCAGCGCACGCAGCAACATGGGCAGATTAACGCCGGACAGGCCTTCGACCCGACCCGGCACCAGCAGTTTCATGGCAATGTTGGCGGGCGTGGCGCCGTAGATATCAGTCAGAATCAGTGCGCCCTCGCCATGGTCCACCAGCTTCAGCAGGTCTTCCGCCAACGGCATCACGTCTAGCGGATCATCCTGCGCGGAAATGCCTAATTGAATGATTTGCGGGGGACGGCGATTCAGAACATGACATGCGCATTGAATCAGCGACTCGCCATAACTGGTATGCGTAATAAGAAACAGGCCGATCACCGTACTACCTCCCTGATTTTTCGGATCATTCTACCCGAATGCGCTTAGGCAAAAATGATATGGCGCAATACAAAGATCAGGCCGAATGCAGCCGCAATCAGAATCCAGATCAATACATAACGAGCGCGTGTCAGCTTGCCGGCCTCATGGGCCTGGTCTTCGTCCACCATGCGGCGCAAACGGCGTAAGGCGGCAATGCCAACCACACGGCGGACGGCGGCGGACTGCCCGGTTTGATCGGCGGGCCCTTGCTGCTGACTCATGCTGCGCCTTTCACTTAAGTTAAAGGGTCACACACTCTGCATTCAGGCGCACTGGGCTTCCAGCGCATCAACAAACATCGCCGCCACCGAGAAACCACTTTGTTCAAAAATTTCGACAAAACAGGTCGGGCTGGTGACATTGATCTCGGTGAGGCTATCACCAATCACATCCAAGCCTACCAGCAGCAAGCCGCGCGCCGCCAGAATCGGGCCTATGCTTTCGGCAATTTCGCGGTCACGCGGCGTCAGTGGCCGCGCCTCGCCACGACCGCCAGCGGCCAGATTGCCACGCGTTTCGCCGGCCATGGGCACTCGCGCCAGGCAATATGGCGCCGGCACGCCATTGATCAGCAGGATGCGTTTGTCGCCATCGACAATCGCCGGTAAATACTTCTGCGCCATGATGGTACGGGCGCCTTGCTCGGTCAGGACCTCGATAATCACATTGCGATTCGGATCATCGTGGCGCACACGGAAGATCGAACTACCGCCCATGCCATCGAGCGGCTTGAGCACCACATCCTTGTGCTCATTAATGAAAACATTGAGTGCTTCGGCACTGCGGGCGATCTGGGTCGGCGAAGTGAATTGCGGAAACTCAGCGATCGCTACTTTCTCGCTGTGGTCTCGAATCGCACGCGGGTTATTGAAGATGCGGGCGCCAGCGGCGGCGGCACGCTCCAGCAACCAGGTCGCCGTTACGTATTCGAAATCAAAGGGCGGGTCCTGACGCATCAGCACTGCGTCGAAATCGGTCAAGGCGCGCTTTTTGGTTTCATGCGCCACATACCAGGCGTCGTTATCGGCTTGCGGCGTAACGCGCACAGCTTGCGCACTTACCACGCCGGCCTCCCAGACCAGCTGCTCGCGCTGAATGGTCCACACTTCGTGGCCGCGCGCAGCGGCTTCGCGCATCATGGCGATGCTGGAATCCTTATAGGCTTTGAGCTTGTCGAGCGGGTCAACGATGAATGCAAATAACACGGCGTACCTTTTGATTCAAATCGGCCCGCGAGATGCGGGCCGTTAGTTTTTTATTGGTGACCGGCTACGCTCAGGCAGCCAATGACTCATCAACTGGCGGAGCGGTCTGCTCCAGCTCACGCGAGGCCGCCAACAGTGCCAAACGCGCTACTACGCCATAGGCATAGAAACGATTCGGCGCCGCATCTGGGGCCTGGGTGCAGTCAGGCAGGGAACAGCCAGTTTCAAACGCCAGCGGCTTGAAGTGCATGCCCGGTGCATTGAGGTTTTCATCGATGCCGCGCGCGGTATTAACGCGGTAAAAACCGCCAACCACATAGCGGTCGATCATGTACACCACCGGTTCGGCAGTGCCTTCGTCCACGGTCTCGAAAGTCGGCACGCCTTCCTGGATGATGACTTCGCTGACCTGCATGCCTTCCTTGACCACAGCCATCTTGTTGCGCTGTTTGCGATTGAGGCCGGTGACTTCGCTGGCGTCTTTGACGGTCATGATGCCCATGCCATAAGTGCCGGCATCGGCCTTGACGATGACAAAGGGTTCGCTGTCGATGCCGTACTCATTGTATTTACGGCGAATGCGCGAGAGCAGATTGTCCACATTCGAAGCCAGACATTCCTCGCCAGTACGCTCCTGGAAGTTGATCTTGCCGCAGGCGGCGAAGTAGGGATTCAACAACCATGGGTCCAAGCCAAATTGCTCGGCAAACGAATTTACGACGGTGTCATAGGCGGCAAAGTGGGTGGACTTGCGGCGGTTATGCCAGCCCGCGTGCAGCGGCGGCAGCATGAACTGTTCGGTCACATGCTGCAGAATTTCCGGCACGCCACCGGACAAGTCATTGTTCAGCAGAATCGCGCAGGGGTCGAAACCCTCGATACCGATCCGGTTGCCATGGCGCTTCACTGGTTCCAGGGTGAGCTTATTGCCATCTGCCAGCTCCAGCGTGGTCGCTTCAGTTATTTCAGGAAGAAGCGTGCCAATGCGCACATTTAGGCCCGCATGGCTAAGAATATTGGCCAATTGGGCAACGTTTTGCAGATAAAACTGGTTACGGGTGTGATTTTCGGGGATTAAAAGCAGATTTCGCGCTTCGGGACAGATTTTTTCCACTGCCGACATCGCTGCTTGCACACATAGGGGCAGAAAAGCCGGGTTCAGGTTGTTAAAACCACCGGGGAACAGATTGGTATCTACCGGCGCCAGCTTGAAACCGGCATTGCGTAAATCGACCGAGGCGTAGAAAGGCGGCGTGTGCTCCAGCCATTGGGTACGCAGCCAGCGCTCAATCGCCGCCTCGTTTTCGAGCATGCGGGTTTCGATATCGAGCAGGGGGCCAGTCAGGGCGGTGGTGAGATGAGGAACCATATTGGGCAAGTGGCGATGCCATCAGCATCGGCAAAAGAAGACGGAACGCGTTATATGGAGGCAGCCCTTGGGGATTCAAGCCACCCATCTCAAAAACTCAAGGCCCAGTTTACACCAGGCCGCGCACTGCATAGGTAATGAAATCTTCAGGCAATAAAGTCTGTTCCAGGCTGCGCTGCGCAAACAGAAAGCGGCCGTCACACACAAAACCGAGCTCGCCCCAGTCCACGCTGTTCAGCTGCGCAGTCAGCGCTGCAATATCCGCATCGCGGCGATGCGGAAACAAGGCCAGCACCGCGCCGTCGTAATTGCGGCACTCATGTGTAAAGAAGGGCTGCGTATTGCGGGTTTTTTGATTGACGTAAATCCGCGGCGCATCGGTCTGGTGATGGAAGCGACCCCACTTCCACCAGTTGTCTTCGCCAAAGCGCGCCACGCGCCGCGCCAGCAAGGCCTCTTTGTGCTGCTCAAGATACTTGCGACTCTCTTGTGACGGCGCGGCGAAGATCATGCGCCGCGTCTCGCCCGTCTGCCCGGTGTGTGAGCAAACAAAATCCGCATCGCCGAGTTCGGCATTGCTAAAGATGACATCGGCCCCGGACACGGCACCAACCTTGACACTGAATACCGTGCTCGCCGGCACGCTGTAAATGCCACGCGTGAAAAACAGCTGTCCACCTGACAAAGCCATGCGCCGGCCATCCGCCGTGCGGCGCGACATATTGCCGCGTTCAAAGCGCCAGATCATGCAATTCGGCGCCGCGCCTTTGAAGATGCGTACATCGCCCAGATCAATCGTGTCGGTCACCGTGCCCTGGTCAAAAAGCCAGGTATTCAACTGGCCTGCACCCGTGGATTTAAGAAAGTCGCGCGGCGTAATAAAGATCAGCTCGCCGCCCGGCTTTAAATGGCGCACGCATTTCTCGATGAAATGCAGATAAAGATTGGCATGCCCGTCCAGCAGCTGCGAGCTCAAATTCTTGGCCGTCGCCGGCAGCACATCTCGGGCACGCACATAGGGCGGATTGCCGATAATGGTGTCGAACTTTTCGCTCTCGGGGTAGGCAAAGAAATCCATCACCTGTGCTTGTGGCGGCGCAATCGCCGGGTCCATTTCCAATGCCACCGCATCGGGCAAGGCAGCCAGAAATGCACCATCGCCACACGAAGGCTCCAGCACCCGGCCAGCGTTACGCCGCAAAGCCAGCATGCGCGCCACAATTTCCGGCGGGGTGAATACCTGACCCTTGCGCGTCACATCCAACTCAAATTGGGTCAATGCATTCATAACCATCCGGTCATCGTAACCATGTTGTGCAAATGATGCCTATTCTGAAGCACAAATGAAATATTCGGTTATTCCAAGAGATTTGATTTCAATTCTCAGGCTATAGTCTTTGCAAACAAATCCTAAGCACTTGCCATTGTATTGGACAAGACGATCACAACCATCAACGCAGTCTAGAGGCGCGCGATGTTTTGCCCTACTTGCCAGACACAGAATGAAGCCGCCACAGTCCGCTGTATTTCATGTGGAAGCACTCTCATTTTTGAGGCCGTCGGTCATTCCGCCGAGTTCAAGAAAGCGGCGCGCCGGCTTGATTACCGCATGTTCACGGGGTACGGAGGCATTGTCGGATTTGGACTGGCATTTGCCTTATGCACACTCGTCCCAGAGCTGAGTCCGCAATCGCGAACCCTCATCGGCGGGGCTAGCGCTTTGGGTGCGGGGGTCGGCCGCTTTATCGCCTGGCGGCGCTGGCGGGGCTTATGAGAACAGATGTAATGCCTGACTCTTTGGTCGAGCGGGGCTGCCCACGGCAGTCCAGATATATGTGCCCTACACAAACCATAAAATTCGTTCATTACTTGACCTGCACTGTACTGCTATCGATTTTAGGCGGGTGCGGGGTTTCGCGATACATCGCTCCGCCCGAAAGCTCTCCTACGGCGGAAATAACCGTCTTGTTCCAAAATACTAGCCGCCGGGATCCTTCCTTCGCGGGAGTTTTTGAGGATGGGAAAAAGTGCCGAGGATTTCAAGTAATAGGAATAGAGGAAAAAAATAAAGGGCCCAATCCCGCCACTTCGAACCGGGTTCGGATTAAGGCGGACACCCTCACAATGGTCGTATCAAGTACGGGCGACCAAAGTGGCAACGCGTTTTCTCCCGGTGGCCTTAGCTATACCCAATGTGGTGGCACTTACAGTTTTGAACCGGTTGCCGGAAAACAATACTTCGTCATAGTTCATGACGCGGAAAAAAGTTGTGGCGTGTCTTTACTGGAAGCGCGGGACGA
>DATJIB010000077.1:0-3671 GCA_035493575.1 Rhodocyclaceae bacterium
ACCCGCAACCGGGCCTTCAAAGCCCAGCCAGGCGAATACGGCGTTGGAGAGCAGGCACAGCGGGAAATGCACCAGGAACAGCGCATAGGAGTTCAAACCGAAGTAGTTCGCCGCCCGCGCAAAGTAGGTGTGGCGATTGATACTCAGATGGCGCAGCACCACCAGGGCAATGGTCACCGCCAAGGCAACTGCAATACGTTCGCGGAACTCAACCCAAAGGGCCATGCCAGTGACCAGCACCAGCAGACTCAACCCAAGGCGTGGGCGCTGCGATTGGCTGATATGGAAGCCCAAGGCACCCAGCCCATAAGCACCAAAAAAATACACGGCCCAATTGTCGAAACTGGCATCGCGATTGAAATGGAACAGCGAAATCACCGTCACGATGATGACCGGCACCAAAGCCCAACGCGCAGCAATCACCGGCGGGCGACCGCGCCAGGCAAGAATGGCGTAAAGCACAAACAGTTGGAAGTCGATCGCCACATACCAGGCGCCGGCCGAAAGTGAGTCGAACTTAAGCACACCATGCAGCAAAAACACATGCGCCAATGCTTGCAGGAATCCAGGTGCGGCGGGCACGGAATCATCGATAAACCATGGGCGCACCAAAGCTGCAACCAGACACGACAGCACCAGCGCCACCAGGAATGGCAGCACTAGGCGCAGATAGCGATTACCAATGGCAATCAGAAAGGAGCCATTGTTGGCAGACTGGGCAGCGAACGTACGCGCGGCCAAATAGCCGCTAACGACCAGGAAAACCTGGACCGCCATACGGCCATATTCATATAGCCACGACACCACAGCAGGGGTAGCAATTTGTACGGCATCCGCAATCGGACCGTAAGCAACCAGATGGTGAAGCACGATCAGCTGCGCGGCGACAGCCTTGAAAATATCAATAACAAAAAACCGCACGACCCTAAACCTCGATTGAACGTGCCGCCATATGCCGTAAATACAATTTGGCAGGCACGGAAATAAAAGAAGGATTATAAGCCAAGCAGCTCGCTTTCAGGCCTTAAACTTCAAAAAAACCTCATGCAATCCGATACTTCCATGCGAGGGCGGATATATAAGCAGCATTTTGATGCGCTTTTTATGGCAAGCCCTTGCCAGCTCTTGAAATAGCGCTATCACCACCCATGTTCCAAGTAGCGCCTCACTGCGCTGGCGCTCTCCTGTTTGCGCCCACTCACCAGGCGCCGCCATGACTCCGTTTTCCGTTCTTGATCTATCCCCCATCGCCGTTGGCACCACGGCCGCCGACTCGCTGCGCAACACCCTGGATTACGCGCGTCACGCCGAAAAGCTCGGCTATCAGCGCTTCTGGCTGGCCGAACATCACAATATGCCGGGCATCGCCAGTGCCGCCACGGCCGTTGTGATTGCCCACGTCGCGGCCGGTACGCACAGCATTCGCGTCGGCTCGGGCGGCGTGATGTTGCCTAACCACGCCCCCTTGGTGATTGCCGAACAGTTCGGCACCCTTGCCTCATTACATCCGGGTCGGATTGATCTGGGTCTGGGCCGTGCGCCAGGTACCGACCAGACTACGGCCCGCGCCTTGCGCCGCGACATGATGAATAGCGCAGACCGTTTCCCGCAGGATGTGCAGGAACTGCAGCATTACTTTGATGAGGTGGTCGAAGGTCAAAGCGTGCGTGCCGTGCCGGGGGCAGGGCTGCATGTGCCGATCTGGCTACTCGGTTCCAGTACATTCAGCGCCCAACTCGCCGCCATGCTCGGCCTGCCCTTTGCGTTCGCTTCGCACTTTGCGCCGGCGCAATTACTGCATGCGCTGGAAATCTATCGCCGCAGCTTCAAGCCATCCAAGCAGCTAGCCCAGCCTTATGCCATCGTTGCCGTGAATGTGTTTGCTGCCGATACAGAGGCCGAAGCACGTCATCAATTCACTTCGCAGCAACAGTCCTTCACCAATTTGCTGCGCGGCACACCGGGGCAGATCCCTCTGCCTATCGCCGACATCAACACCTACTGGTCGGCACCAGAACGCGTGCATGCTGAATCCACGCTGGCCTACTCGGCGATTGGGACCAGCGAGATGGTCGAGGGGCGTTTGCGCGCGGTATTGGCGCAGACCGAGGCGGATGAGTTGATGATTACAGGTTTGTATTCGAATCACGCCGCACGCCTGCATTCGTTGTCCTTGACCGCTGCCATTCGGGACAAGATCAATAGCACTGCGACGAATAGCCAGGACTAGCGCTCACATCTCTGAGGTGCTTTAGCTGTGTGGGCAAGCTAGAATCAAAGCATTCGGTTCTTGATGCTTACCTACGTGCCCACTCCTACTCGCCCCACCACACTTCGCGTTCACCAATTCGCCGGCCTGCACCAAGGTCCGCGCCTGATTATTCTTGGCGCCGTGCACGGCAACGAGGTCTGCGGCACGCGCGCGCTGGAACGCTTGATCGGCGAACTGGACAGCGGCGCATTGCGCCTTGAGCGCGGCACACTGACGCTGGTGCCCATCACCAATCCCTTGGCGTATCAACTCAAGCAACGCCAGGGCGATCGCAATCTGAATCGCAATTTGCGTCCCAGCGCTGAACCTAAAGATTTTGAAGATCACATCGCCAATGCGCTGTGCCCCTTGCTGGATGCGCATGACGTGTTGCTCGACCTGCACTCCTTCCACACCGCTGGCCAGCCTTTTGTCATGCTCGGGCCACGTGACAACAACGGAGAGCTGGAGCCCTTCAGCTACGCCAAAGAAGATCAGCAACTGGCCGCGCATCTCGGCGTCAGCCGCATAGTCGAAGGCTGGTTGGACACCTATGCACTCGGTGTCAGTCGGCGCCGTGAACGTTATCCGGATAGCAACCCCTTGCTGCTCGATTCGGCCTATGGCATTGGCACCACGGAATACATGCGTTCACGTGGCGGTTACGGCGTCACGCTGGAATGCGGACAGCATGAGGACGCCAGCGCTCCGAATGTCGCTTACACGGCGATACGCCAGACCCTTTCCTTGCTGAATCTGACCGACACGCCGCTGCAAGCACCTTCGCAGAGCTTTGAGGTTTTACGTCTGCTCGACGTGGTCGACCGTGAACATATCGATGATCAGTTCGTGCGCAATTGGTCTAGCTTCGACAAGGTCAAAGCCGGTGATGTCATCGGCCATCGTCATGATGGCCAGGCTGTAACGGCCAGTGCGGATGGCCATATCGTTTTCCCCAATCCCAAGGCCCTGCCTGGCAATGAATGGTTTTACTTTGCCCAGGTCAGCAAGCGCTCGGTCACCTGAAAGCCCCAAGTAATCAGACAGCGCCTACAGCATGCGCTAGGCCGCGGTTTTAGAGTGATGGCTCCTACGTTTAAAGAACAACCAAGGAGTCATTATGCGTAACAAGCTAATCTGTACTTTGCTTTTCGCTGCCTCGGCCAGCGCCTGGGCAGAATCGCCCCAACTACAAACTCTGGGCCCGGTCCAATATCTGTGTGGCGGCGTTTCCGAGGAGGAAATGAGCACCATCAATAGCCAACGCGCCAATGCCAATACCGCACTGCTGTTTACCGCCGGCGCGCATGGCGAATACCTCGCGGATGTTAACGTCAACATCCGTTCGGAAAGCCGTAAAACGGATGCTGTTGCGCTCAGCTTCACATCACCCGGACCACTCTGTCTGTTGAAATTGCCG
>DATJIB010000078.1:0-3343 GCA_035493575.1 Rhodocyclaceae bacterium
GTCCTGCGCATCTGCGCCGACACCCAGCAGACCGTGTTCATGATCACACACGATGTCGACGAGGCGATCCTGCTCGCCGACCGCATCCTGCTCATGAGCAATGGTCCGCGTGCCCGTGTTGCCGAGATCGTGGTCAATACGTTGCCGAGCACGCGTACCCGCAGCGGCATGCACCACGATCCGCAGTTCTACCGCATCCGCAATCACCTCGTCGATTTTCTCGTGCAACGCGCCGCCAAGCTCTCGCACGGACAGGCGCCGAGCACACCGGACATCGTAACCCCAGGCCTCGAACCCATCGATGCCGTCCCTCACCCGCAACTTGTTAAACAAAAGGAGTCAGCATGAAACGCATGGAACTCACCCTCACCCGGATGGACATCACCGAAATGATCGTCGAGGCCAAGATCCGCAAAGGCCTTAAGTGGAAGGACGTCGCCGCACAAGTCGGCCTGTCCAAGGAATGGGTCACCGCCGGTTGCCTCGGCCAGATGACCTTCAACGAGGAGCAAGCCAAGAAGGTCGTCGAGATCTTCGGCCTGCCCGCCGATGCACTGCCTTTCCTGCAGACCGTGCCTTACAAGGGTTCGCTGCCGACAGCCGTGCCGACTGATCCATTGATCTATCGCTTCTACGAACTGGTGCAGGTGTACGGCACCACCTTCAAGGAGCTAATCCATGAAGAGTTCGGCGACGGCATCATGAGCGCCATCGATTACAAAATGGATCTCAGCCGCGTGGCCGATCCCAATGGCGACCGCGTCCAGATCGTTCTGTCCGGCAAGTACCTGGCCTACAAGAGCTACTAATCGCTGCAGCACTCAATCAAAGCGCCGGCCCTGCTGGCGCTTTTTTGTTTTTGGCATATGCAATTCTCTTCATAGATTGACAGTCTACTTAGCGAAAATGTTTAATAGACCAAACGTTCTACATTGGATGATTGGTCATGCGCACTTCTACCCGCCCTACCCCTGCCAAAGACGCGCTGCTTGAAGCCGCCTGCAGCCTGTTCTATACGAACGGCATACGCGGCACCAGCATCGAGATCATCCTCGAACGCGCCGGCGTGGCACGCCAGAGCCTGTATCAGCACTTCGAATCCAAGGACGGCCTGGTCGCCGCGTTTCTGAATCTGCGCGATGAACGCTGGTGTGGCTGGATGAATGATTTTGTCGCGGCCGCCAGTGATGATCCGCTTGAACAAGTTTTCGCTATTTATGATTTTCTGGAAGACTGGTTTGCCCAATCCGATTTCAGCGGCTGCGCCTTCATCAATACCGCCGCTGAATACAGCAATCCCGAACATCCCTTCCATGTCCTGGCCGCCCGCCACAAGGCGCGCGTGCTGGGCGATATCGAGCGCTTATGCAAAGCGGCAAAGTTGCCCGAGCACAAAGCATTGGCAAAACAGTTGGCGCTGCTCATGGAAGGCGCCATCGTCACCGAGCAAGTCACCCCGGGCAGCGGCGCTGCGGCTGAAGCCAAGGCCATCGCCCGGATTTTGATTCAATCCCGTCCTCAACCCACCAGGAGCAAAAAATGAGCACCACGCCAAACATTCGCCCGCCGCTGCCCCCATTCACCGCCGAAACCGCTGCGCAAAAAGCCCGCGCCGCCGAAGACGGCTGGAACTCGCGTGACGCCGTCAAGGTATCGATGGCCTATACCGAAGACAGCAAATGGCGTAATCGCGCCGAAATTTTCCAGGGCCGCGACAAAATCGTGGAATTCCTGACCCGCAAATGGGCACGCGAAATCGAATACCGCCTGATCAAGGAAGTCTGGGCCTATTCCGACAACCGCATCGCCGTGCGCTTTGCCTACGAATGGAAAGACGATTCAGGTCAGTGGTATCGCTCCTATGGCAATGAAAACTGGGAGTTCGATGCCAATGGCCTGATGCAGCAGCGCCATGCCAGCATCAACGATCTGCCGATCAAGGAAGCCGACCGCAAGTTCCACTGGCCGGCCGGACGCCGCCCTGACGACCACCCTGGCCTCAGCGATCTGGGCCTGTAAGTGTTAGGCATAAAAAAACGACAAGAGAAATATTCTCTTGTCGCTTTTTTATCGTAACTAAAACTGAGAGTTAAAGTCCGCCCAGATCCTGAATGGCATCGACGACCATGCTGGTGCCCACGGCAATGAGCAGAATATCGCCAGCAACCCGTACATATTTGTGGCCGGCCGGCGGAGCACCTAATTGCACGACAACGGCTGAAGGCACCGGGTAATAAGTAACACCACTTGGCAGCGGCCGCCCCATCGCCCATTTCTTGGCCTGCCCTGGCGGCAGACAACCATTGTTCTTTTTAGCTAAGCCGGGCGGGCAATGACCGTCCCTACCTTGATTACCGTAATAGCTGCGGACCGCCCCGCGCTGTTGATCATTGAAATATCCATTGATATTGACGACGACAGGTGCCCGGTCATCGCCATGCTCATACCTGTCAGACTTTCCGTGCTTATCTGATTTTCCGTGCCCGCCGCCATGCTCTTCTCCACCCTTGCCACCACCTGCCCAGGAAGGCTTGTCGGCGAACACGGGTGTCGAAATAAAGGCCCCAGTAACAACAAAGGTCAGAATATGGCTCGCTTTTAATAGTGTTCTACGCATGGCTATCTCCTCTGTAATGGGCCCTGATACTGCTAAAACCTTGCAAATCAGGACAATGTCTTTATAGACCCGGGCCTAAAAGCAGCTCAAGTCTGTTCAATTATGACGGGATCGGCGACAATTACGGGTTTATTGCATTGTAATTACGGATCCCGCCCAATGAGCGCCGCAGAGAACACGCCAGATAGCACCGCCCCCGTCCAGCAGGACGAGAACCACATCATCGCCGAACGTCGCGCCAAACTGACCGAATGGCGTTCGACCGGGCAGGCCTACCCGAACAATTTCCGCCGTGAAAACTATGCCGGCAAACTAGCCAGCGTGCATAGCGAAAAATCGCGTGAACAACTCGAAATCGCGCCGATAAGCGTGCGCGTGGCCGGCCGCATCATGCTCAAGCGCGTCATGGGCAAAGCCAGCTTTGTCACCATCCAGGATATGTCGGGCCGCATTCAGCTCTTCGTGAGCCGCGACAATGTGGGCGAAGAGGTCTATGCCGACTTCAAGCGCTGGGACATCGGCGATATCGTCGGCGCCGCCGGCACCCTGATGAAGACCAAGACCGATGAGCTGTCGGTGCAAGTGACCGAGTTCCAGCTGCTGACCAAGACCCTGCGCCCGCTGCCGGAAAAATTCCATGGCCTTTCCGACGTTGAACAAAAGTATCGCCAGCGTTATCTCGATCTGATCACCAACGATCACTCGCGCGCCACCTTCATGGCCCGC
>DATJIB010000079.1:0-6108 GCA_035493575.1 Rhodocyclaceae bacterium
TATCGTGGCAAATGGGTAGTACTGTATTTCTACCCCAAGGACGATACGCCGGGCTACACGACGCAAACATACCACTTCCGTGATGACATGCAGGCCTTGACCGATCTGGGCGCGCAAGTGCTGGGTATCAGCGTGGATGACAGTGCTTCGCACGCCAAGTTTGCCAGCAAGTACAACTTGCCTTTCCCGTTGCTGGCCGACGACAAGGGCGAAGTGGCCAAGCATTACGGCACGTTTTCGGATTGGGGTCTGTTTGGCATTGCCAAGCGTTACACCTTCCTGATCAACCCGCAGGGCCAGATCGCCAAGACCTATCTCAAGGTTGATACCTCGAAACATTCGGCTGAGATCATTAGCGATCTCAAGCACCTCCAGAAGAATTGATTTAACCCCGCCAGATTTGCGCTGACTGATTTTTCGGTCAGCCTTTGGCTTTGAAAGTTTTGTATGCCTCTTTTGTCACTTACTAACGGCTGCCTCGCCTTTGGGCACGTCGCCTTGCTTGACCATGCTGATCTACAGATTGACGACGGCGAGAAAATCGCGCTGATCGGACGTAACGGCAGCGGCAAGTCCAGCTTGCTGCGTGCGCTGCAGGGCGAGTCTTCGCTGGATGATGGCCAGGTGTGGCGTCAGGCCGGGCTGAATGTGGCCTATGTGCCGCAAGAGCCGCTGTTTGATCCGGCCACCACTATTTTCGATGCGGTGGCAGGTGGCATGGGCGATGCAGCGCGTTTGCTGGTGGCTTATCACGAGGCCACGCACCGTGTGGCGCATGACGATTCGATGGAAGCCATCGAACACATGATGGAAGCGCAACATGAGCTCGAAGCCGTCGATGGCTGGAGCATGAATACCAAGGTTGAGCAGATGCTGAGTCTGCTTGAACTGAATGGCGATGTGGCGGTGGGCACGCTCTCGGGCGGCGGCATCAAGCGCGTGGCGCTGGCGCGTGCGCTAGTGGGTGACCCGGATTTGCTGCTGCTGGATGAGCCGACCAACCACCTCGATCTGGCCGGGATTCTGTGGCTGGAAGAGTTGATTAAGAATTACTCGGGCGCGGTAGTGGTGATTACCCATGACCGTAGCTTCCTCGACAGCATTGCCACGCGCATTATCGAACTTGACCGCGGCAAGCTGGTGAGCTTCCCCGGCAGCTTTAACGAATATCTGGCGCGCAAGGAACAGATGCTGGCGGATGAGTCGGTGGCCAATGCCAAGTTCGACAAGATGCTGGCCGCTGAAGAAGTGTGGATCCGTCAGGGCGTGAAAGCCCGCCGCACGCGTAACGAAGGGCGTGTGCTGCGCCTGGAGCAATTGCGCCGCGAACGTAGCGAGCGCCGCGAAAAAATGGGCAAGGTCAATCTGGAGCTGGCGCGTGGCGATCAGTCCGGCAAGCTGGTGGCCGAACTCGAGAACGTGACCAAGGCCTATGGCGACAGAGTCATTGTGCGCAACTTCAGCACGCGCATTCAGCGCGGCGACAAGATCGGTTTGATCGGCCACAACGGCGCCGGCAAGACGACCTTGCTCAAGCTGGTGCTGGGTCAGCTCGAAGCCGATAGCGGCAAGGTGCAAATGGGCACCAAGGTTGAAGTGGCTTACTTCGATCAGTTTAGAGAACAGCTGGATCCGGAAGCCGCGATTGTCGATGTGATTTCACCGGGCTCGGATTACGTTGAGATCAACGGCAAGAAGAAGCACGTGATCAGTTATCTCGAAGACTTCCTGTTCGCGCCGCAACGTGCGCGCTCTCCGGTGAAGTCGCTGTCCGGTGGCGAACGCAAACGTCTGCTATTGGCGCGACTGTTCGCCAAGCCGGCCAATGTGCTGGTACTGGACGAGCCGACCAATGACCTGGATATCGAAACACTGGAGCTGCTCGAAGAGCTGCTGCAAGAGTATTCGGGCACGTTGTTCCTGGTCAGCCATGACCGCCGCTTCCTGGATAACGTGGTTACGCAAACCATCGTCGCCGAAGGCAATGGCCGCTGGGCAGAATATGTGGGCGGTTATGAAGACTGGCTGCGTCAGCGTCCTGAGGGCGGCTTAAATGCCAATGTTGAAATCGAAAAGCCACTCGCGGCCGAGCAATCGGTCAAGGCAGTTTCCGATAGCGCCGCTAAAGCTGCCAAGCCCGCCAAGAGCAAGCTGAGCTTCAAGGAGCAAAAAGAGCTGGCCGAGTTGCCGGAAAAAATCGCGGCACTGGAAGCCACGATAGCTGCGCTGCAAGCCAAGCTGGCTGATCCGGCTACGTATCAAGCCGGTAATGACGAAGCCGCCAAAATCCAGATTCAACTGGATAAGGATGAGGCGACGATGCTGGATGTGTTAGCGCGCTGGGAAGAACTGGAAGCCAAGAGTTAAAGGCGGAGTACCCACCCGGTAACGGAGCTGGGTACTTGATGTCCGCTGGATTGCTTATTTCTTCTTGCCTTGATCGTAATGCCATTTGATGGCGAAGAACATGCCCGTGCCGAACACGAGAATCTTGAACGTGATGAAGACGACGGGGAACCAATCCATTATTCGCGAATTTCCAGGTTGTTACTTGAGACGAGCTATCGAGGGGAGTACTTCCTCAAAACGCTGCGTGACATCTCAATCGAAGTGGATTTATTCTAGGGTAAGCAAAGCGCGATCAACATTGGACATAAAGCCCTAGGACATAATGTCCTTGCTGAATTGTTAGACCTTCTGCCTCGCGAATATCAACGACCTCCACGGCTCAAGACGGGCTTTTGCAAGGTGGGGTTGAGGCAAGTGCGGAAATAAAAAAGGGACTGCCTGTGCAGTCCCTTTTTGTTTTGGAGCTCGCTTGCTTAGAGCGAGAAAATCTTCTGGTATGCCGCGATGCCGGCAGCGTTGGTGGCGTTTGTCGTGTTGAGGCGGCTCGTCGCTTGCTCGGTGGCCTTTTGCAGATTGTCGGCCAGGTTCTGCTGATTGTTCTGTTGCTCTTGCAGATCCTTAACCTGATTGCTCAGTGTGTTGATTGAGCGATTGACGTTGCTATTGCCTTCGAGCTGCTTGCTGGCGCTGGCTTCAACCTGCTTGCCCACATCGGCAAGTGCCTTGGTGGTGGCGGTTGGGTTGGCGTTAAAAGCTTGCTCGAATTTTTGCTGATCGATCTTCAACGACCCGTCTTTATTGGCGGTGATGCCAATGGACTTGAGTTCGTTGGTGCTAGTACTGTTGAGCGAGCGGCTGACTTCATTCGTTGCAACCTTGGCGCGGCCATTGTCGGCGAGCGTGCCATTGCGCTCGGTCGCCTTGGTGGCGGTGTCGCGGGCCTTATTGAAGGCGTTCACGAAATTCTGTGCAACCTTCTTGGTCTCGACAACGGTATCGGTATTTTTGACTTCGCTCAGCGTCTTGCTGCTGCTCTGCAGTTCAGCGACGGAGGATTTGATCTGGCCGAAGGCGGAAAGCTGGACTTCGGAAGCCTTGCGCTGTTTCTCCACACGGTCATTGGCTGTTGCCAGCGCCTTGCTGGTGGCGTCCTGATTTCTATCGCTGGCGGACGTGGCATTGCTCTTCACGTTCGCGGCATTGCTGCCTAGCGAAGTGGTCAATGTTTTGGTCAGGTCGGTGATATTCATGATGAAGGGCGCGACATAGGAGCCGGGAGTCCCTTCACTATAGCAAGTCCTTCAGCGCATTGCCAAATTTCGCGTTTTGGCGTGTAGGACTATTCGGCGGCAGGCGGGGCGTCTATGCCCAGCTTTTTGTACAAAGTCTCGTGGCTGATATGCAGCAGCTCGCAGATGCCCTTGTAGTCATCGGGCAGGGCGGCGTCGTCCCAGCCATTGGCCGAATGGCGTGCCAGATCGACGGCCAGCTTGACGTTCTGTTCGCGATGGCTGTTTTCACCATCAGAATGGTCCATCAGGGTGGTCAGCAGCTTGGGCAAATGCCAGGCAAGCGCCAGATCGATCTGTAAATCGTGGAGATTGATGCCATAAATGGCCTCTTGGGCGGCGCTACTGCGCATATGCTTGTCTGCGACCTGCATTTCTCGCACATTCAGGGCCAAAGTCGGGGCAAAACACCACATCAGGAGCTCGGCGGTGTCATGGAGCAGAGCGGCGACAGTGATTTCATCGACATCCAGGTCTTTGCGCATCAAGCCCCATTCGCGCGCCCAGGTCGAAGCACGACGGGCGCGCTGAATCACCTTGAGCAGGCCTAGCAGTGCCTTGGGATGGGCGGCCAGCTCTTCTTCTACCAGCGGCATATGCTCGAAAGCACGGAAGAAGGGGCCCATGCCTATCATCATCAGGGCACGTTCAATGGTGGTGATGTCAGTAGTTTGGCTCTTGCTGCGATGCTTTTCGATATAGGCGAGCACACGCAGGGTCATCAACGGATCGCTGAGGATCACGCCGGAAACCGTGCGCGCATTGACGCTGTCGGCCTTTTCGCGCAGTTTGTCGAGCTCGGTCACGGTATGGCGCAGCACCGGTATATCCGCAGAGCGGAAATACATGACCCAGCTATCGAGATCGGGAAACGGTGAGGTAATCATCTGTGTCTGATTGCGCGGCGCCTGATAGGTTGCTTGTGCCTTAAAAGCCAATGGCAAGTTGATTTTCACAAGTCTGACAGAAATAGCAGCCAGTCCAAGCACCAAAACAGGGCTAATACCCGTCTTATTTGGCCTTACGGCCATAAATTCAAAGCTATCAGGGGCTTGTGTTGCCTTGCCTAAGTCGCTATAATCGCGGGCTTTCCACCTTGCTCTACCCGTAGTCGCATGCGGGAGGGCTTTAACCAAAAGGAGTTCGCATGCGTCATTATGAAGTCGTATTTATCGTCCACCCGGACCAGTCGGAACAAGTTCCGGCAATGATCGAGCGTTACAAGACGCTGGTCACCGGCCGTTCGGGTCAAATTCACCGTCTGGAAGACTGGGGCCGCCGTCAAATGGCTTACCCAATCCAGAAGGTACACAAGGCTCACTACGTTCTGATGAACATCGAGTGTGACAGCGAAACGCTGGCTGAACTCGAAAGTGCATTCAAGTTCAACGATGCAGTGCTGCGTCACCTCACCATCAAGACCAAGGCTGCTGTTATCGCCCCGTCGCCGATGATGAAGGAAGAGAAGTCGAAGTCATTGACTCCGTCATTCGAAGCCAAGCCGGAGACCGCTGCTGCCGAATGAAGCAATGACGGACGAGTCACCTCGTAACCTGCTCAAGATAGACGGACAGGTTGTTGAACGAGGCCCCGTTCGCTACACCCCGGCTGGCGTGCCAGTCATCGAGTTCAAGCTGCAACATGAGTCTGAACAGATGGAAGCGGGAAAGATGCGAAAAGTAGATTGTGAGTTTCAATGCGTGGCTCTTGGGCCACTCGCCAATCTGCTCTCCGGCCTGAATGCCGGCGCAATGTGTAGCGCAACAGGATTTCTCGCCGCCAAAAGCCTCAAGAACAGAAGCCTGGTACTGCACGTAACCTCGATCGAATTCAAGGAAGGATTTTAATCATGGCATTCAAGCCTAAAGCTGGCGCAAAGCGCAAAGACGACAAGGGCCGCAACAGCGCGTTCAAGCGTCGCAAGTTCTGCCGTTTCACCGCAGAAAAAATCGAAGAAGTTGACTACAAGGATGTGGACATCCTGAAGGACTTCATCACCGAAAACGCCAAGATCATGCCGGCACGTATCACCGGCACCAAGACCGGCTATCAGCGTCAGCTGGGCACCGCTATCAAGCGCGCTCGCTTCCTGGCTCTGCTGCCTTACACTGACCTGCATCAATAAGAGGGGAGACAACCATGCAAATTATTCTGATGGAAAAGGTTGTTAACCTCGGCGGTCTGGGCGATGTGGTTAAGGTTAAGGATGGTTACGCACGTAACTTCCTGATCCCACAAGGCAAGGCCAAGCGTGTTACCCCAGAAAACCTGGCTCACTTCGAAGCACGTCGTGCTGAACTTGAAAAGCTGGCCGCTGAAAAGCTGGCTGCTGCTCAAGCCGAAGCCGCCAAGGTTGAAGGTCTGACTGTTCAGATCGCTCGTAAGGCTGGTGTTGATGGCCGTCTGTTCGGTTCCGTTGGCACCGCTGACGTGGCTGAAGCACTCAAGGCCAAGGGCACTACCGTTGATA
>DATJIB010000080.1:0-3929 GCA_035493575.1 Rhodocyclaceae bacterium
ATGCATGCGGATGGATTCGGCCAGATAGCGATAGCTGGCGGCATCGCCGGCCACCTTTTCGCCCAGCCATGGCAGGAGCTTGAAGGAATACAGGTCGTAGGCCTTCGACAGCGGTTCCCACACCTTGGAGAACTCCAGTACCAGTAGGCGTCCGCCGGGACGCAGCACGCGCTTCATCTCCGCCAGCGCCTTGTCTTTATGCGTCATATTGCGCAGACCGAAAGCGACTGTAACGATATCGAAATGATTGTCCGGGAAAGGCAGCTTCTCGGCATCGCACTGGGCGGCCGGCGTAATGCGGCCCTCATCGAGCAGGCGATCACGGCCAACGGTCAGCATGGCGTTGTTGATGTCGGTCAGCCACACCTGGCCCTTGGGCCCGACTTTCTTGAGAAAAGCCGAGGACAGGTCGGCGGTACCGCCAGCCACATCGAGTACGCGTTCACCCGGGCGCGGTGCAGCGATCCCGATGGCGAACTTCTTCCAGACACGATGCAAGCCGGCCGACATCAGGTCGTTCATGACGTCGTAATTGCCCGCCACTGAAGAGAAAACGCCCGCTACGCGGCCAGCCTTCTCGTTTTCCTTGACGGTTTCAAAACCGAAGTGAGTTTCGCTCATGCGTGTTCAGACTCAGTGTTTGTGGCCACAACCGCCGCCGTGGCTGTGACCGCCGCCACCGCAACCACCACCCCCACCGTGCTTATGGCCGTCGTCGGTATCGATGCCGCCGCAGAAGCCGCCCTGAGCGGCGGCCGTACGGCTGGCGCAGGCGCTCTTGATCTTGCCCAGATATTCCAGCCACATGGCTTCCTGATGCATGCCCATGTTGTAGAGCAGATCCCAGGAATAAATGCCGGTGTCGTGACCGTCAGAGAAAATCAACTTGACGGCGTAGTGGCCGATTGGCTGCAGGTCGGCGATTTCGACATCCTTCTTGCCGGTCTGAAGCGTTTCCTGACCGGGGCCGTGACCGCGCACTTCGGCGGAGGGCGAATAAACGCGCAGGAATTCATAGGGCAGACGAAATGAACTGCCGTTGTCAAAAGCCAGCTCCATCACGCGCGAGGCTTGATGCAGCTTGATTTCGGTGGGAATCGGGGTGTCTTTAGTCAGGCCGGCCATGAGGGCGCTCCGGTAATACAAATCAGAGGCATAAGGATACTCCTATGCCCTAAATGAGACCAGCCAGAATGATTTGCAAGCCAACCACCATAAAATGCGCAATATGGAATTGAGTTCTTGTCTTGACGTGTAATAATTTCAAAAAATAAATCCAGAAAAAGGGGAGGCTATGTATCAGAAGCATGCAGGGGCGCTTGCCAGCGTTATTGCCCTGGTTATGACAAGTGGATGCGCTATTCAGGCGCCACAAGTCGCACAACAAGAGGCACCACAATCCATTCCGGCGCAAAAGGCCGCTCAGGCCGCCAACGCTACGCCGCAGGCCGTGGTGCCGACACTCAAGCGGAAGATTGCACTGGGGCGGATCAGCAACGAAACCGCCTACGGCCGCTCTCTGTTGCGTGATCAGCATGATGATCCGCTCGGCAAACAGGTGACGGACCTGATGAGCAAGGCACTGACGGAGTCAGGTAAATATCTTGTATTCGAGCGTCCCGACATTACCCGGGTGCAGGCTGAAGGCCGCCTGACCAATACCCAGCTTAATCTCGTCGGGGTTGATGCGCTGTTGGTGGGATCATTGACCGAGTTTGGCCGCAAGACGACAGGTGAAAGCGGATTCGTCTCTTCCAGTAAGCGTCAGGTGGCGTTTGCGAAGGTGGATATTCGTGTGGTCGATGTGAATACCGGTCATGTGTTCTTTGCGACGTCGGGTGCGGGTGAGGCCTCGACCGAAAGCGCCTCGACCTTCGGCTTTGGCTCGCAAGCCGGTTATGACGGCACGCTGAACGATGCGGCCATTCGCCAAGCGGTGTCGGAAGCGATCAATCGTTTATCCACCGAACTGGCCTCGCGTCCGTGGCAGACCTATCTGCTCAAGAGTGAGGGTAGTCGCGTGTTCGTCGGTGGCGGCAAAAGCCAGGGCATCCTGCCAGGCATGAGCTTCAGCGTGCAGACGCGCGGCGAAAAGATCAAGTCGCCGCAGACCGGCGCCGACATTACGCTGCCCGGCAAGCCGGTTGCGCAGATTCGTGTGGATAGCGTCTTTGGCGATAACGAGTTGGAAGAGGGCGCAGTCGCCTCAGTGATTTCCGGTTCGCTGAACAGCTACAAGCTAGATCAGCTGGTCGTGCGCTTCGAGGGGGCAAATAAATAATGAACAAGATGTTTAACTTTGCCGCTGCCGCCATTCTTGTGGCGTTGACGGCCTGTACGCAGATGCCGACCGAAAAGGTCTTCGTGGTGGATATGCGCCCGCAAATCTCGTTCAAGGCTTTGAGCGAAAACAGTGAAGCGGCTCGTGTCGTGGTGGACGGCAACGAGGTTGGCTTCGTCCGTGACTTCGTCGATGGCAAAAACGCATTGCGCGTCCTGCCGGGCAATCATCTGCTGCAGGTGGTGAGCAACAGCGGTGTCGTGCTTGAGGAACGCTTCTATATCGGCGACGGCGTGGCCCGTGCCTTCACGGTGAGGTAAGCATGCGTCGACATCTATTGCTGGCAGCTGTGTCTGCTTCTCTCTGTGCTTGCGCCACAACTTCGAATTCGATCTACCAGTGGGGTAGCTACGATAATGCGCTGTATGCGAGCTACAAGGATCCGAATCAAGTAGAGGCGTTGCGCGTCAAGCTGGAAACGCTGATTGCCGACCGCGAGAAGGCTGGCCAAAAGGTTGCGCCGGGCCTTTATGCGGAGCTCGGAACGATCTATCTGCAATCGGGTGCGGCGGATAAGGCCTCCGCCATGTATGCAAAGGAAAAAGATGCATGGCCGGAAAGCAAGACATTGATGGATGCGATGATCAAGAACATAGAGCGTCGCAAGGTGGCGAGCGCAGGAGCAAAGTCGTGAATCGGATCGTTCTAGCGCTTATGTCGGTGCTGTTGGTTGCATGTAATGCGACCCAGCCGATCAAGCAGGATTTGAGCGCATTCCGCGCCGCGCCGCCGCGTTCTATCCTGGTGGTGCCCGTGGTCAATCAGTCACTGGACGTGGATGCGCCAAATTATCTTTTGTCGGCTCTGCCGGTGCCGCTGGCCGAGAAGGGGTATTACGTCTTTCCGGTGAATACCACCAAGTACATCCTTGAGCAGGAAGGGTTCTACGAAAGTGACAGAATTCACAATGAAGCGCCACAGGTGCTGGCCAAGATGTTTGGCGCCGATGCCATTCTGTACGTAGTCATTAAGCGTTGGGATGCGCAGTACGCGGTACTTTCGGCCGCAGTGACGGTGGAGTTTGATTACCGTCTGATAAACAAGGATGGGATTGAGCTTTGGAAGGACAGCCGCAAGGTTGTCTATTCGCCGCAAAATAATAACCAGGGCGGTGGGGCAATCGGTGCATTGATTGGCGCCATGGTCAATGCGGCCATAACTCGAGCGGCCCCGGACTATATGCCACTGGCTCGCCAGGCGAATCAACAAGCACTGAGTGGCCCGAATGCTTTGCCGAACGGCCCCTACTTTCCGACTAAACCCGTTCAGTAGCGGCGTAGACAGAGTTGGTGTCGGTTCACGAACAATGGAGGCAGCCGAAATGAAACTAGGCAGGGCGAATAGCTATGTTGCAATTGCTTCCTGTGTTTTTGTTTTGGGATTGCCGGGCTGTGCTTCGGTTCCCAAAGGCAGTGCTCAGCTGGACGGTTCGCTGAAGACTTTCATGCCCAAGCCGGGTGTGGCGGGCATCTATGTCTACCGTAATGACGGCATTGGCGGGGTGACTAAAATGGATGTAGCGGTGGATGGCAAGAACATCGGCCAGATCGCCGACAAGACCTATCTCTATGCCGAAGTGGCGCCCGGC
>DATJIB010000081.1:0-8184 GCA_035493575.1 Rhodocyclaceae bacterium
CAGATATCTGTGCCCTTTTTTCACTGTATTTTCTTTTTGAACCGGAGTGTCATGAGCAACTATCCTCATCCCCTGCTGGCCCGCGAAGGTTGGCCATTCATCATCGGTTCTGGTGCACTTGCCGCAGTCATCACGTATGCATGTGGCTTGGCATGGGCAGCGCCCGTCTGGATTTTCTTTGTCTTCTGCGTGCAGTTCTTCCGCGACCCTCCGCGTGAAATTCCGCAGGGCGAGAATATCGTCATTTCTCCCGCCGATGGCCGTATCGTTGCTATTGAGCCGGTGCGAGATCCTTGGCTGGACCGTGACGCACTCAAGATCAGCGTATTCATGAACGTCTTTAACGTGCACTCCAACCGTAGCCCGGTGGATGGCGAGGTCAAGCAGGTCTGGTATCACCCCGGCAAATTTGTGAATGCCGACTTGGCCAAGGCTTCGACTGAGAATGAGCGTAATGCGCTGTGGATCAAGACTGCCAAGCACGATGTCACCTGTGTGCAGGTCGCCGGCCTGATTGCGCGCCGTATTCTTTGCTATGTTGAAGCTGGTGCTCAACTGTCCCGCGGTCAGCGTTACGGTTTTATTCGTTTTGGCTCGCGTGTGGACGTTTATCTGCCTACCGATAGTCGCGTCAAAGTGACAATTGGCGAAAAGGTTAGTGCCACCACCACTATTCTTGCCGAACTTTCTTAAGCCGGATTCGGTCTAGGTATAATCGCGCATCACTTTCACAGGTCAAGCCCATGTCGGATTCCAGTACAGGTCAGCGCAAACCCTTGTTGTCAGCCGAACGTCGTCGGCGCGGCATCTACATCCTGCCCAACCTGTTCACTACGGCTAACCTGTTCGCCGGCTTCTACGCCATCGTGCAGGCCATGAATGGGAATTTTGAGCAATCAGCCGTGGCGATCTTCATCGCCATGGTGCTTGATGGCCTGGATGGCCGTGTCGCCCGCATGACGCATACCCAAAGCGAGTTTGGTGTTGAATACGACTCCCTTTGCGATATGACCTCCTTTGGTGCTGCACCCGCTCTGGTTGTGTATGAGTGGGCGCTCAAGGGCATGGGTAAGCTGGGCTGGATCGCCGCTTTCATTTACTGTGCCGGCGCGGCCTTGCGTCTGGCGCGTTTCAACACCAATGTTGATGTGGTCGACAAGCGCTTTTTCCAGGGCTTGCCTAGCCCGGCAGCCGCCGCTTTGGTTGCGGGCTTGATCTGGGTACTGAACGATTTCGGCTGGAAGGGTGAAGAAGTGCGCTGGTACGCCTGCGCCATCACCATGTTTGCCGGCCTGACCATGGTCAGCAACGTGCCTTACTGGAGCGGCAAGGACATCAATCTGCGTAAGAGCGTCCCTTTCATTGTAGTGGCAGCGATCGCCGTGGGTTTTGCTTTGACTGCGTTCTATCCGCCAGGTGTGTTGTTCTCACTGTTCCTCGCCTATGCGGCGTCTGGCTACCTCTGGTACATCTGGAAGCTAACCCACCGTAACAAGGCTGCATAATAAAAAGCCCACCAAATTTGGTGGGCTTTTTGTTTCCGACTACATCTTGCGTCGGGGTTGGGTCGCTTGCGTGGCCTTGGCGTAGTAAATCGTGCTGGCAAAGAAAATTACCGTCAGCATGGTTTCGATGATCGCCAATGTCTGTGAGATTCCTGCATCTGAGGTTGCTCGCACTGAGCCTTCGGTGAAATAGAGCAGAATCAGCATCGACATCCATTGGTAGGTATAACGCTTGCCGCGCAGGATGCCGAATAGCGCAATCAAAAGCGGTACCACTTTAAGTACCAGCATCGAGCCGCCGGGGCGCAGCGGCGCTAGCCATAACTCCCAAGCGGTGCCGAGTAGGATCAGTGCGATCAGCGTGACGCTGCTGATGATATTGAGAAGACGGGTATTGGTAAGCAGGCTCATAGGGAAAGTCTCTTGGCGATTTCGGCCAGACGACGGCCAAGCGCAATGGCCAATTTGCGTTCGGTCTCGCTGGGTGTTGCATTACCGTCTGGCCCGCTGACATGGCTGGCGCCGTAAGGGCCACCACCGTCGCGGGTGCTGCTGAGTTCGGCTTCGGTAAAGGGCAGGCCGACCATGATCATGCCGTGGTGCATCAGTGGCAACATCATCGAAAGCAAAGTACTCTCTTGCCCGCCATGCATGCTGGTGCCAGATGTGAACACGGCTGCAGGTTTGCCATTCAACGTGCCCTTGAGCCAGTCGGCAGCGGTTGAGTCAAGAAAGTATTTCAGCGGTGCTGCCATATTGCCGAAGCGCACCGGGCTGCCGAGTGCGAGGCCTATGCATTCCGCTAAATCATTCAGTTCGACATACGGCGCGCCCGCCTCCGGTACACTGGGCTCCGTTGCTTCGCATATGGTCGATACGCGTGGCACGGCGCGCAATCGCGCGCCAACTCCATCGACCTGCTCAATGCCACGCGCAATGGCTTGCGCCAGTTGCCGTGTACCACCGTGGTGGCTGTAGTAGAGCACCAGTATTTCTTGCATGCTTTTCCTGCGTTTATTTGTATTGGACCCGCCTGATTATATGACGATGCTGCTTGCCCCTCTCAGACTGATTGCTCGCGTGGCCAAACGTTTCCATGCGGAGCGATGTGCTCAGACGGTCGCGGCTTTATCGTTCACGACAGTATTAGGCTTGGTACCAATGATCGCCGGTGCAATTGCTCTGATTTCGATCATGCCGTTTGGTAGTGGTTTGGGTGCGGCAGTGCAAAAGTTTTTGCTGGCAAATTTGCTACCCGACAAGGCGGGTGTGGTGATTGCGAAGTACGTGACCCAATTTGCCTTGAAGGCCGAGCGCCTGACCTGGATTGGCGTAGTGATGCTGGGCGTTACTGCACTGATGCAGATGCTCACGATTGAACGTACTTTCAATATGATCTGGCGCGTCAAGGGCGCACGCCCATTCTGGCGGCGTGTGCTGATGCATACCATTGCCTTGTTGTTCGGCCCCGTTGTGTTTGGCGCCAGCCTCGCCTTGATCACTTATGTGGTGACGGTTTCCCTGGGCTTAGTCAATGAACCGGGCTGGTTCAATGCCTTCTTGTTCCGCGGCCTGCCATTCCTGTTTATGGTGGCGATGTTTGCCTTGCTCTACTGGGCAGTGCCCAATCGTGATGTGAGCAGGGCGCACGCCCTCTTTGGCGGTGTATTTGCTGCGGGCTGCTTTGTTGGGATGCAGAAGCTGTTCAGCATCTACCTGACACTCTTTCCGACCTATGCCGTGATTTACGGCGCCTTCTCGGTACTGCCGATTTTTCTGCTGTGGCTTTATGGCCTATGGACGGTAATTTTGCTTGGCGCCTACGTGGTGGCCGAGCTGCCGAATGCTGCCAAACAACAGCGCGCTTAAGTGCTCGGGTGCAAAATACGCTGGAACTCGAATAATTCCACGCTGGAGGTTTGAACAACCAGCGGTTGCGGCTGGCATTCAACCACCTGAAATTTGCCGTCCACTTCATTCATCAAGGCAATCCGGCCACTTTCGTAAACACCGCGCTCAGTCAGCAAGGTTTCGCCACGGTGCGTGCCATTCATCGGTGGCAACAGCAGCGCAGGCGTCGGCGCGTCAGGGCGTGAGCCGCTGGCAATACGTACCGCTTCGGCGTGCGGCGCAAGGACTTCCAGACCCACTTCCAGATGTTCGGAGTTTTCACTGCGAATCCAGCGCACCATGCATAGGCTCCACAGCTCCTTGTCATTGCGACGAATGCCAATGACAGAGCCCGCCAGCAGGTTGGGCATATTGCCGGCGATATGCATGGCTGCATATCCGGCTGGGCTGTCGTTGACCACTTGCCATTCATTGATAACCTGAGCCGCGGCAGTTTCAGACAGGTCACCATGTAGTAGCGACCATAGGCTCGACAGACGCGGGCAGACTTCAATGCGGTAATTGCCGCGGCGGCGATTGTGACGGCGCTGGGGTGGGTTGAGCCAACGCCGTGCTGCGTGGTGCAGGACATTGCGGTAAGCCGCCGGTGCGCTGAAATCGTCCAGACTGGCTTGAGTGAGTTTGCCGAGCATCTTGCAGGTATAGAACACCAAGCCGTCCGCAGACGGTGGGGCGCGGCGACTCGCGGGCGTTGGCGCGCGCTCGTCGTTGGTGTCCATCCACAACCAGGCATCGTTTTTCTTCGACAGGCTTGAGGCCAGCTCGACCTGTGCAGAAAGAATTTCGGTATAGCGCCACAGAAACTCCTGTTCGCGTGGCGTCAGTGCTTCTGCCTGGGCGGCGTGGATGGCAAGCAGCAGTTTCAGAACATTTTGTGCCGGACTATCCAGATAGCTTTCGCTGCCAGGTTGATTGGCTTGCAGCAAGATGCCGACATGGCGCCAGAAGTCTTGCGGCGTGCCACTGGCAGTGCGTAAAGACAGCTCGTACTGGTTGCGCAGGCTGGTCAGGGTACGCGCAGCCAGCGTGTCACGGCGCCGCTTGGGGCGCTGAAAGCCTTCGCCGACAGCGTGTTGAATGACCTTCAGAAAACCTTCGGCCAGGCTGCCATGCAGATCGACCAGGCTTTGGCTGATAACACGCAAGTTGCGTGGCAATGGCGTGGCGGCGTCGAGCAAAAGGGGGAATACCAGCTTGTGGATACGGGCCACACGTGGCTCGAACAAATCGAGCAACTTCAATAGAACCAGTGGTTGCAGCGGCAGGGAAAGCACTCCGCGCAAATGGCGGCGTAGCGGCACGAGCTCGTCTAGGGGGTCTTCGGTTTTTTCGCCAAGCCAGTTCAGGGCTTCATTCATGGCGACTGATTCGGCTAATTGAGCTTCGGCTTTGGACACGCGGCGCAGTCCCGAAAGTGGAGTAGGGGGATTCTAGTAGAATTCTGCCTTGCCGGTCGGTCCGGCTTGCTTTTCTAGCAGTTTTACGGATTTGTAAGCGGTGCATGCAGCCACGGAACCTTGTAAATCCGCTGCCTAAGCCTCTGATCTGTCAGCCATGCTGCTTTGCAGCGCAGGGAAGCCTAAACCTTCAAACCGGGTCCGCCTAAGCTCTGCGCATCGGGTCTTGCCTTAAGCATTGATTCAGGCCAAGTTTTCCCCTATAATCGTCGGCTTTCTCCGATTTCCGGAACGAGGTAGGCAAAAATGGTAGTTATTCGTCTCGCACGTAGCGGCGCCAAGAAGCGCCCTTTCTTCAACATCGTCGTTGCTGATTCGCGCAATCGTCGTGATGGCCGCTTCATCGAACGCGTGGGTTATTACAACCCAGTCGCCTCCGGCAATGCCGAAGCGCTGGTTGTGAATGCCGAACGTTTGGCTTACTGGGAAAGCAATGGCGCACAACTGTCGCCAACCGCTGCCCGTCTGGTCAAGCAACTGGCTGCTAAGAAGGCTGCTTAAGCAACACGCGTGTCCGCTTCGCACATGATTGTTCTGGGGCGTTTGGTCGTCCCGTATGGTGTGCGTGGCTGGTTCAAGCTGCATCCGTTCGCGGATGATGCAGAAGCCTGGTGCGACTTGCCACAATGGTGGCTGGCCGCCGACCCTGAGAAGGCCCAAAGCGCGTCCGATTGGCGTGCATACAAGCTCGAAGAGGTGCGCAATCATGGCAAAGGCCTGATTGCCAAGCTGGTTGGGGTTGATGACCGTACTGCTGCAGAGGCTCTGCAAGGCTGTTATGTTGGCGCTCCGCGTGAAGCGATGCCGGCAACAAGTAGCGATGAGTTCTACTGGGATGATCTGGTTGGGCTTGATGTTCAGAACAGCAAGGGCGAAAGCCTGGGCAAAGTGGCATCAATCATTTCTGCCGCGGCCAGCGATGTGCTGGTAGTGCAGGAAGGCGAAACAGAGCGCCTGTTGCCGTTTGTTGGCAGCGTGGTGTTGCAGGTCGATGTACCAGCCGGAGTGATTCGGGTGGAGTGGGAACGGGACTGGTAGGGCTAGAGCAATGCTCGCTTTTGACGTCATTACCCTGTTCCCTGAAATTTTTACGGCAGTGAGTGCATCGGGGATTACACGGCGCGCACTGGAGCGGAAGTTGTGGGATCTGCAGTGCTGGAATCCACGCGATTTTGCCGAGAATAATTATCGGACGGTTGATGACCGGCCGTTTGGTGGTGGTCCTGGCATGTTGATGCTGGCCGCACCGTTGGAAAAAGCGATTACTGCTGCGAAAGCTAAACGCGGCGGCAATCCAAAAGTGATTTATTTTTCGCCGCAAGGCAAACCGCTCACGCATCAGCGTGTGCTGGACCTGGCGGCGGGAGATGGAGCGATATTGCTCTGCGGGCGTTACGAAGGCGTGGATGAACGTCTGATAGAGCGCTGTGTGGATGAAGAAATATCGCTCGGTGATTTTGTTTTGTCGGGTGGCGAGATTCCGGCGCTGGCATTGATTGATGCCTGTGTGCGGCAACTACCCGGGGCATTGAATGATGCCGATTCGGCGGTGGAAGATTCTTTCGTTGCCGGGCTTCTGGATTGTGCGCATTACACGCGGCCGGAAGTTTATGAAGACATGCAGGTGCCGGAAGTGCTGTTGTCCGGTAACCACGAAAAAATTCGTATCTGGCGCCTTAAACAAGCGCTGGGAAGAACCTGGCTACGGCGCCCGGAACTGCTTGCAGATCGGGTCCTGAGCAAGGAAGAAGCAAAGCTCCTGGCTGAGTTTCAGCGGGAACAAGAAAGTAGTAAGTAGTAAAAATAAAGTGCTGGCATCAAGGGTGAAAACTCATGCTCTGCCTGAACGGCTAAAAGCCACGACCATTGGAGTATTAAAATGAATTTGATCGAGCAACTGGAAAAAGAAGAGATCGAGCGTCTCGCTAAGAACCTTCCGGACTTCGCCCCAGGCGACACCGTGATCGTTAACATCAACGTGGTTGAAGGCGAACGCAAGCGCGTTCAGGCTTTCGAAGGCGTTGTCATCGGCAAGCGTAACCGCGGCCTGAACTCCAACTTCATCGTCCGCAAGATTTCGTCGGGCGAAGGCGTTGAGCGTACCTTCCAAACCTACTCGCCGCTGATCGCCAGCGTTGAAGTCAAGCGTCGTGGTGATGTACGCCGCGCCAAGCTGTACTACCTGCGCGATCGCTCGGGCAAGTCGGCACGTATCAAGGAAAAGCTCACCAAGCGCGCTTAATTGCACGCGGGGTAGCAGCAAAAAAGGGAGCTTCGGCTCCCTTTTTGTTTTTGGGATTTTGGTCTTAGGCGGTTAGTGATCCAAAGGGCTGAACCAAAACAAAGGGAGCCGAAGCTCCCTTTGTTTTTAACGAAAAGCCAAACGTAAATTACGCCGTCCGCTTATCGTGCTCAATCAGCGCATAAGCCGAGTGATTGTGAATCGACTCAAAGTTCTCCGATTCAACCACGTAGGCAACAACCCGTGGTTCAGCATTCAAAGCACCTGCCACGTCCCGCACCAAGTCTTCAACAAACTTAGGATTGTCGTAAGCACGTTCGGTGACGTACTTTTCGTCCGGGCGCTTGAGCAAGCCGTAGAGCTCACAAGAGGCTTGGGCCTCGGCCAGCTTGATCAGGTCTTCCAGCCAGACGAATTCATTGGTCTCAACGCTGATAGTGACGTGTGAGCGCTGGTTATGCGCGCCGCGCTCGGAAATCTTCTTCGAGCATGGACACAGGCTGGTCACTGGCACCACGATCTTAGTGTGCTGACGATATGCGCCGCCAGCCAGAATCTCGCCGGTGAACATGACTTCGTAGTCGAGCAGGCTCTTCACGCCGGAGACGGGAGCGGTCTTGTTCACGAAGAACGGAAAGCTCATTTCCAGATGGCCGGTTTCGGCTTCCAGCTTGACCACCATTTCGCGCAACATGGTCTCAAAGCTCTCGACCGAAATCTCGGTGTCGTGCGAGTTCAGAATCTCGACGAAGCGCGACATGTGGGTGCCCTTGAAGTTATGGGGCAGGCCGACATACATATTGAAGTTGGCAATGGTGTGCTGGATGCCACGATCCTTGTCCAGCACCTTTACTGGATGACGGATGTCCTTGATACCGACGCGATTGATCGGCATGCGACGCGTATCTTCGCTGGACTGCACATCGGGAATGGTAAGGTTTTGATCCCTGGAATTCATGGCTGCTCTCTGACGGGGCACAAGGCCAACACGGCCAACCCCGATGATTGAATATGATGAAATTGTAGCATTCCCGACAAAATCACTCAACTATTGGTCGGATAGCTTCTG
>DATJIB010000082.1:0-4166 GCA_035493575.1 Rhodocyclaceae bacterium
ACAGGGGCAGCCGTCCAAGAGCCGCAAGCGCCTGCTTGAACAGACCCAGCAGATTCCCGCTTCGCAATTGACTACGCTTGGCAAAGCCCATGTCGAAACGCGCCAGCGCGGCATCTATCGCGGCCAGATTTACCACGTCGGCATGACGCTTGAGGGGGAAGTGGAAACGCCGCAAAAGCTTGAGACAGCCAATGGCCGGCCCATGCTGAATCCGCGCGCATTTCTGATCATGTCTGTTTCGGATTTGCGTGGCGTGGATAACGCACCCGTGATCACCATCAATGGCAGCCCACGCAAATTGCAGAGTGGCAATCTCAAGTTCTGTCCGGTCTCCTGTATTGCTGGCGAGAAAATGTATGTCGACCTGGGCGAGATTGATCCGACCGCGCCGCGAAAAATAAAATTCTCCTTGCCGCTGAGTTTGACCGGTACCCAAAGCCTGGCGATTGCTCCGGTGGCGGAAAGCAATACGGTTGAGCTCAAATCGGATTGGCCGCACCCGAGTTTCACCGGACGCTTTTTACCGCGTCAGCATGAAGTGAGCAAACAAGGTTTTTTCGGCAGCTGGCAAGTCTCAAACCTGAGCCGCAATTTTGAAAAGACCTTGCAGGGCGATGGCGAGTTTGTGCAAGTGACTTTGATGGATCCGGTCAATATCTATCTGCTGGCGATACGTGCGGTCAAGTACGGCATCCTGTTTGTGTTGCTGACTTTTGGCGGCTTCTTCATCACCGAAGTCCTGCGTCGTTCGCCCATCCATCCGATTCAGTATCTGCTGGTTGGCCTGGCGCTGGCCATCTTCTTCCTGCTCCTGATTGCCTTGTCCGAGCATGTGCCTTTCCATCTGGCTTATCTCATCGCGGCAACTGCGTGTATCGGTCTGATCACTTTTTACCTGGCCGGAGCCTTGGGTGGTTGGGGCCCTGGCGTGGGCTTTGGTGCGGGTCTGACCGGTCTCTATGGCGTGCTCTACGGCATCCTGCATTCGGAAGACAACGCCTTGTTGATCGGTTCGATCTTCCTCTTCATCGCGCTCGGCAGTGTCATGGTGGGTACGCGCCGTCTCAACTGGTATCGCGTGGGTAACGAGCCACAAGGCGAGGTGGCGTAATGCGAGTGCCTTACCGTTTGCATAGATGGATGGAGTTCGCTTTCCCACTCGGGTTGTGGCTGGTATTGGCCGGGATGATTTTCTGGGCGCAGCATCTGAAACATCCGCTCATGAATTTCATGCGCCCACTCGAAACGCCGCTGCTGCTTGGGGTCGGTCTCATCGTCAGTGCCCTGGCTTTCCGAGTGTGGCAGCGCACGGTGTGGTTTCCCAAGCGTGTGCAGTACGGCGTGACGCTACTGCTGAGCCTCGGGCTGGTGGTCGTGACAGTGAGCGAAGAGGTGCGCTTCCAGCAATTGCGCAACAAGGTGCTGGCGGCGACTTGGGATGTGCGCGCAGTCGGCAGCCACTTCGTGGTCGGTTTTCGCGATTGGGATCAGCTTGATGAGCTGGCGAGCAAGGGTTTGATCGGCGGTATCTATGTGACCGGGCGCAATGTCAGCGGCCTTGATGCAGAGGTTGTTGCTGCCAGGATCAAGCACCTGCAGGATCTGCGGCACAGCGCCGGGCTGCCGCCCTTGCTGGTAGCTGCGGACCAGGAAGGTGGCAAGATCGAACATCTGTCACCCTTGCTGGCACCCATGCCGGCCTTGTCCACGGTGGCGCAGCTGGCGCCCAATCAGGCAGCGCAGCAGGCCTATCGCTACGGCCTGCAGCAGGGCCAAGGGCTGCTTGAACTTGGCATCAATTTCAACCTGTCGCCGGTGGTTGATCTCAAGCCAGCCAAGCCGATTGCATTTGGCGATACACATACTCTGATTTCGCAGCGCGCCATTGCCGGCGATAAAGCCACCGTGACGAATGTGGCGCGCGCCTACAGCATTGGCCTGGAGGCAGCGGGCGTGCAACCCACGCTCAAACATTTCCCAGGTTTGGGGCGGGTGCGCCAGGATACCCATCACAGCGCGGCGCATCTCAACATGACGGCCCTTGAGCTGGAAAACGACTGGGCGCCGTTTCGTGATGTCAGCCGTAATACTGGTGCTGCCATCATGCTCGGGCACGTGGTGCTGGACCAGCTGGATGCCAAGCATGCCGTCTCACATTCGGATCGCATTGTTCAGCGCGTGATTCGGCAGGAGTGGGCCTACAACGGCCTGTTGATTACCGATGATCTGAACATGGGTGCCGTCTATGGAAAAGGCATAGGCAAGGTCGCAGGCGAGGCGATCAATGCTGGCGTGGATCTGATTCTAGCGGCCTATGATCCGGATCAGTATTTCCGCGCCGTCGCGGCCGTGGCGAAACAACTGAATGCGGGCAGCATGGACAAGCAAAGGCTGCTTGCCAGCGACAAACGTTTGCAAGCGCGCTGGCAGTGCTATACCAAGCTGATCTAGAAATTAAACGGTAAGCGCAGCCGGGGCGGGTGCCACATCAAGCGTGGCACTGCTGTCATCCTTCAGATCGACACCGCTATGCCCGAGCTGTCGCGCACCGGCCATCAGATAGGCCAGCTTATGCGCCGCAGCGGAGTAGCCGAGTCCTTCCGGGCGCACGTTGGAGATGCAGTTGCGGTCGGCATCGGACAAGCCGGGCTTGGGGCCGTGGGTCATGTACAGACCGAGGCTGTCGGGTGAGGACAGGCCGGGGCGCTCACCTATCATCATCACGATTTGCTTGGCCCCAAGCAGATGGCCGATCTCGTCGCCGAGTGCAACGCGGGCTTGCGTGGCAATCACGACGGGCGCGTGATGCAGGTTAGGCAGCAAGGACTCCATCGCATCTAGCAACGGGAAGGCGTTGGCGGCGGCACGCGAAGACAGACCATCGGCAATCACGAATACAAATTCGGGAGCGCGGGCGGAACGTTGTGTCGCCAGCAATGCGCGGCTGGCGTCGCTGAGCTTTCTGCCCCAGTCGGGGCGGCGCAAGTACGTGGCGCGATCCGGCGCAGCACTATGCGCGCGTATCACTTGAAAGCCTCTGGCGATCAATTCAACCTGCACATGATCGGTATCGAGTGGCAAGTGCACCGCATCGCGGGCTTGGGCATGGGCGAGGGAAAACTTCAGTACCTCCTGCGTCGGCAGACTCACGCCTGTGCGTCCCAGCGCGACGCGCGCGCGCGTGAATTGCTGCACGCCATTCCAGACGTCGGGCATAACGATAGGAGCACCCATTAGAAACCCGCAGCCAGTGCGAGCAATGGCTGCGTCTCGAACGATTGAGCAATCAGTTCGCCGCGCTCATTGGTGATGCCCATTTTTTCCAACCAGTCTTCAAACTCAGGCGCACGGCGTTTGCCGAGCACGCGCCGCAGATACAGCGCATCATGAAAAGAGGTGCTCTGATAGTTGAGCATGATGTCGTCTGCACCTGGAATACCCATGATGAAGTTGATGCCGGCAGTGCCAAGCAAAGTCAGCAGCGTGTCCATATCGTCCTGGTCGGCTTCGGCATGGTTGGTGTAGCAGATGTCGCAACCCATGGGCAGGCCCAGCAACTTGCCACAGAAGTGGTCTTCGAGGCCAGCACGTATGATTTGCTTACCGTCGTAGAGATACTCGGGGCCGATAAAACCAACCACGGTATTGACCAGGAAGGGATCGAACTTGCGTGCCACTGCATAAGCCCGTGCTTCCAGCGTTTGCTGATCGACGCCGTGGTGACCATTGGCGGATAGGGCGCTGCCTTGGCCGGTTTCGAAATACATGACGTTGTTGCCGACGGTGCCACGATTCAGTGAACGCGCCGCATCGCAGGCTTCGCCCAGCATATTCAGATTGATGCCGAAACTGCGATTGGCAATCTCGGTGCCGGCGATGGACTGGAAGACCAGATCAACCGGCGCGCCTTGTTCAATCGCTTGTATGGTGTTGGTCACATGAGTCAGCACGCAGCTTTGTGTGGGGACATCGTAGCGCACGCGCAGGTCATCGATCAGATGCAGGAGCTTGGTAATGGCGGCCAGATTGTCCGTGGCCGGGTTGATGCCAATCACCGCATCGCCGCTGCCATAGAGGAGGCCGTCGAGGATGGATGCCGCTACGCCCTTGGCATCGTCAGTCGGATGATTGGGTTGCAAACGCACGGCCATGCGTCCGGGCAAACC
>DATJIB010000083.1:0-4940 GCA_035493575.1 Rhodocyclaceae bacterium
TTGGCGGCGGTAAAGCTCTTGCCTTCGCCAGGCACGGCACTCGTGATCATGATCAGATTGCCGTTTTTTACTGGCGCGACGCCCTTGCCCAGCACATTGCGCAGCAGTGGCCGTTTGATAACGCGCAACTCTTCCGCCAACTGCGAACGCTCAGCTTGCGGCGTCACAATGCCGCGCTTGCCAATCGCATCCATGTCCAGCTCAATCCGGCGCGATACGTTTCCTCCCCAAGCAGGTTGAATCACAACTGGCTCGGGAGCAGGAGCGGATGCAGCAGCAGGGGCTACAGGAGCGGGACTGACTGTCTTGACTTCAGCAGCGGGCGCAGCTTCAGGTACATCAACCCCGGCGCGGCGTAGTTCTGCCAAACGTTTTGCGGCCTGTTCGATAATGTCCATGGTTTTTTCCTCAGGCAGCGCGGGCGCCAATTAACAGCAGCGCCAGTATTTCGATGCCATAGACCGCAGCCAACGATATCGTTGCCACTCCCAAGCGCATCAGACTCTTGCGCTCTTTCAGCTTCATTTCAGGAGAAACAATCAAGGAGATCGTGCCAAGAATCGGCAGGCCTGCGTATTCACGCAGAGAACGAGCATCCGAGAAAGTTGGGCGTACCTGGCTGGCGATAAAGCACACCGCAAAACCCACCCCAATCGAAGCCAGAAAGGCCAAAGGCAACAACAGCATGCGATTCGGCGCAACCGGGCTGGAAGATGCACGTGGCGGATCAATCAGACGAAAATCTGCGATACCGCCCAGCGACTCCATATCGCCGGAAATCGAAGCCGACTCACGCCTTGCCACCAGGCTTTCGTAGTTCTTCTTGTTCACTTCGTAATCGCGATTGAGCTGCGCGTATTGCGCTTCAACTTGCGGCATCTGACGCATCGTATCCTTGAGGCGGGACAGGCGCGTTTGGTACTCGTAAACACGGGTTTTCAGCGAAGCGACTGCGGCTTCCGCATTGGCCAGCGACGTCTTCATTCCCAAGGAAACGCTGTCGCCACTCAGCAAAGAAGCTGGATTACTTGTTGCGGCCTTGCGGCGCTCGGCTACTTCAATCTTCTTCTGATCTTCAAGCTCCTTGATGATGCGACGCGTGCCGATGACATCCGGATGCTGATCAGTGTACGTCTGCAGGAGCTTGTCTAGATTGCCCTTCAGGGTGTTGATGCGCGAATCAATCTCCGGCACCGAAATGTCTCCACCCATAGCGGCCGAACCGTCACCCATGATCTGGCGCTTGATGGCATCACGCGCCATTTCGGCTTCACGCAAGGCCAACTGAGCCTGGGTTAGCTGGTTCGAAAGATCACCAGCCCGTGCTGTGCCCCCCTGGGTGCCATCAAACTGCATTTCCAGATTCTGCAGCTTGAACTCTTTCAGACGCGTTTCCGCTTCTTCCAGCTTCTTTTCGTAAGTCTTGATTTGATCGTCAATAAACTTCTTGGCCGAGTCGCTATCCTTTTGCGTATTACCCAGACTGGACTCAACAAAAATCGTGGTCAAGGACTGAACCACTTTGGTGGCACGCGCTGGGTTTGGATCACGGTAAGAGAGCGTGTACAGATTGTCACGCCCCGTACTCTTGATCGACAAGGCTTTGGAGAGTTCGTCGATCAATGCGTCTTTGTCTTCACGCGACTTGATCGTCAAATCCAGATCGGCCATACGTACCAGACGCTCCACATTCGGGCGGCTGATCAAGGTACGGCTGAGTACGGCGATTTGCTGCTCGGCGTTAGGCTGAATCGCAATCCCGGCCAGCAAAGGTTTCAAGACTGAATCGGTGTCCACATAAATACGCGCCGAAGCTTCGTACTTATCCGGAATCATCAGAATTACAACGGCAGCAACAAGACCAACTATCCACGCTGCCGCAACGCCAAGCCGCCGATAAAGCCAAATGCTGCGCAGGAGCAATTTGGCATGGCGAAGCAGATCATCCATCTAATGCTTTACTCCACTCTGTGATTTAAACAAGCAAGCGCTGATTAAAACCAACTTTGCGGAATGATCAATACATCGCCTGGAGCCATCTCAACGTTAGCTGAAACATCGCCGCGCTTGATCAGGTCCTTGATTCGAACACCATACTGCTTGTTGCCATCGGCGGCGCGCAAGATCGAAGCCTTGTTGCCATCGGCAAAATCAGTCATGCCGCCAACAGCGATCATGACATCCAGCAAGGTCATTTTCTGCTTGTAAGCCAGAACCTGTGGCTTGGCCGCTTCGCCAACCACGCGCACTTGTTCGCTTTGCGGGCCAACAAAACTGGTCACGATAACGGTCACAACCGGGTCCCGAATAAACTTGCCGAGGGCGGTTTCAATATCACGGGCCAGAGTCGTCGGATCCTTGCCGAGTGCAGGCAAATCCTCAATTAACGGGGCGGCAATTTTGCCATCCGGACGCACCGGAACAGACATGGAAAGCTCAGGATTACGCCACACAACAATGTTGAGCGTATCGCCTGGTCCAATATGGTAGTTATAACTATCGGAACTTGCGATAGTCGGTGCCGGTGGATAGCTGGCGCATCCGCTCAGGATGGCGAAGCACATCGCCAGACACACAAAGTAAAAACGACGGCCTAAAGAAGAACTGCGTACAAATGCAAACATCACTCCCCCCAATTCGCAAAAACGCCTGAATAGCTCTTAATTACTACAATTTGGCCGACAGGATAGCATAGGCTATTGGAATCATTTGTTACGCTTGTGCCCATGCAGCCAGAAATCCGCGCAAGTCTGCCAAATATCAAAGCGCCAAACTCGGACAGGCAAAACTCCACATTTCGCGACGAAGCAAAAACTCGAAGCGGTTCTCCAATATTCGCCGCGTTAAATCTCGCAAACCAAGCTGCACCAGCTTTAGAAGCCACCTAAAAAGACTAAATAAAAACTGTCCTACGCCAAAAATACAGAATTTCCTAATGACTACTTTTCGACGCGCAATTTGCAGTTCTGGCCATTCAAGCCCCAATGTGTCGATTTTTTTTACACCACAAAACCAAAAAACCACTAAGCCACTGTTTTAAATGCGATTCAATAAATTTAGCAACAGGTATGGAACATGCTTAATGTATAGGCGGATTAGTGACGTGCAGTCAGAACTACAAATGCACTACAATCGAACGAAGTAATTTAGAGGCACAAGGAAACGCGATGACAAACCCCAGCCGTATCGATGAAGCTGCCAAGTCCTCCAGCGAGGAGCCAACAGCCATGAATCGGCGCAAATTGCTCAAGCTTGGCGCAGGCACTGCCCCAATCCTGATGGCACTTGCTAGCCGCTCGGCCTTTGGCTGTCACAGCACAACCCCTTCTGCATTTGGCTCGATCTGTAATAGCCGCCCAGACATGCTGCAAGCCTCTTCTGGCTGCAGCCCAAATTACTGGGAATCGAATACCGGCACTAACTATTGGCCCAAGCCCTACTACAGCAGCGATGTCAAAGTCGGCAAGACAACGTTCAAGGCCACAACCTTTAATTCGGTCTTCAGCCCCAGCCCATTTGGCTCTACCGTGACACTTCTGCAAGTGCTGAAGAATAATGGCAGCGGCAACATTGCTGTGGCACGTGCCTGTATTGCTGCTTTGCTCAATGCACGCAGTGGCAAGACACCAAGCAGCATCATTTCCGAATCCGACGTCATCCAGATCTGGCACGAATATGCTGGCAGCAACTACAGCTATTACGAACCGACTGCTGGTGTGAAGTGGTACGCCAACTCACCGTCCCTGACCTATGTGGCCGGTGCAAACTCGGGTGGCACGGGCGGTATCATTGGTTATCTGAACACGACTTGGACTTGATTCAGGCTGCAGAAATAGAATCACAGCCTTTGCCATCGCACTGGAAAATAGCCGGCGATCCTCGTCTTGTATGGCGTGACTGGGGCGAAGAAGAAATAGTGGTCTTCAGCCAACAGCATGGCCATACATTCCTGTTAAGCGCATCGAGTTGGCTGGTCTTATCCGTCTTGATGAAGGCCGGCCAGGCGCTTTCTCTTGCCGAGCTGACCCATCAGATTCTGGATAGCTGTGTCGCTGAAACATCTAATGACGATGTCATGACATTGCTTGACTCGACCTTGCCTGAGTTCTATCGTATTGGCTTGGCCGAACCCTTGGTATCCGACAATTGATCGTTGCAGATCTCCCGCTGGCAGAACTGAAGAATCGAATGCTGGCTGGGTTGTATTTACGCACCGGCCCCATCGTTACCTGTATCAGCAGCGAATTACCGCTCGTCGCAGAAGGCATTGCCCTTCATTACGCCAATCACACAGTAGAACCACCGGTCTTCGCCGATTTCCACGTCGAGATTGCCAAGCCTGAGGGCCTGCGCCGCTGGTACAAGCCGCAGGTTCATTTCTACTTCGATAACGATCCACCTTTCCACCCGCTGCCCGCGCCTCAGGCCTTCCCTATGCTTGAATGGGGGCTGAACTGGTGCATCTCCAATCATTGCCATCAGTATGTGATGCTGCATGCTGCGGTGGTAGAAAGAAACGGCAAGGCCCTGGTACTCCCTGCCCCGCCAGGTTCCGGCAAAAGCACTTTGTGTGCAGGCTTGGTGAATCGCGGATGGCGTTTATTGTCGGATGAGCTGACTTTAATCTCGCCAGAAACAGGCAAAGTCACGCCACTACCGCGCCCGGTCAGCTTGAAGAATCAATCCATTGCGGTCATGCACGCCTTCGCCCCCAATGCCGTATTCAATGCGCCGGTGCATGACACCATCAAAGGTTCGGTTGCACATATGCGCCCGCCTCTGGAAGCCTTGCAGCGTAGCGATGAATTGGCCATGCCGGGCTGGGTGGTACTGCCTAAGTACGTCGCAGGCAGCACCGCACAACTCACCCCTCTTTCACGTGCGCGCGGCTTGATGGCATTGATTGAAAATGCATTCAACTTCAATCTGCATGGCAAGCG
>DATJIB010000084.1:0-6839 GCA_035493575.1 Rhodocyclaceae bacterium
AGATGGCATTGCCATTGTTTGAAGTGCGTGGTGAGTCGGATATGCAGCGTTTGGAGATGGCATGAGTTCTGAGAAGCCCCGTCCACTATTGATCGTGGAAGATGACCCGGCATTACAAAAACAGATCCGTTGGTCGTTTGATCAATACGAACCACTTTTGGCCAGCGATAGAGAAAGTGCACTGAATCAGATTCGCCGCAATGCGCCGGCAGTGGTGACCATGGACCTGGGCTTGCCACCCGATGCAGATTCGGTCTCCGAAGGCTTTGCCTTGCTGCAGCAGATTCTGGAGCTGGCACCCGACACCAAGGTGATTGTGCTGACCGGCCAGAATGATCAATCCAATGCCTTGCGCGCAGTAGCACTGGGTGCGTATGACTTTTTCGCCAAGCCGTTCGAACCTGAAATTCTGGCACTGACAGTTGAGCGTGCTTTCCGGCTGTATGACTTGCAGCAGGAGAATCATCGCCTGCAGGCAATGCGCCAACCGGATGCACTGGGTGGTTTGATCACCCGAGATCCCGGCATGCTGCGCTTGTGCCGCACCATCGAGAAAGTCGCGAGCAGCAATGCCACGGTCCTGTTACTGGGCGAGAGCGGTACCGGCAAGGAAGTACTGGCGCGTGGTTTGCATGAAGCCTCGTCGCGCCGCAATGAACGCTTTGTGGCGATCAACTGCGCGGCGATTCCGGAAAACCTGCTTGAGAGCGAACTGTTCGGCTATGAAAAGGGCGCATTTACGGGCGCCGGTAAAACCACGCCGGGCAAGATCGAGACGGCGCATCGTGGCACCTTGATGCTCGATGAAATCGGCGATTTGCCAATGCCTTTGCAAGCCAAGCTGTTGCGCTTTTTACAAGAGCGCGTGATCGAGCGAGTGGGCGGGCGGCAGGAAATCCCGGTCGATGTTCGCATCGTCGGCGCTACCCACCAGGACTTGAAGGTGCTGACGCAGCAAGGGCGTTTCCGTGAGGATCTGTATTACCGCCTGGCTGAAATTGTCGTGAATATTCCGCCGCTGCGTGAACGTACTGGCGACGCAGCATTGCTGGCGCATGCCTTGGTCAAGCGTTTTGCCGGCGAACAAAACCGCGGCTCATTGCTGCTGCGTGAAGATGCTTTGCGCCTGATTGAAAGTCATAGCTGGCCGGGCAATGTGCGTGAGTTGGAAAACTGCATCAAGCGCGCCGTGATCATGGCTGACGGTGGCGCAATTACCGCTGAAGATATCGGCCTCGAGCTGGCTGAAAACACGGAAGAGCCCTCGCTCGATTTGCGCCAGATTCGCGATGAGGCTGAACGCCGCGCGATTATTGCGGCCTTGGGGCGCAGCAATGGCAACGTCGTTAAAGCAGCAGAACTGCTCGGGGTTAGCCGTCCGACCTTATATGACTTGATGCATCGCTTTGGTTTGAAATAGTCCTTTATTAAACTTCAATCAATCACCTCATCTACTCTTATCCGTAAAGCGAGATAGACATGCGAATTACTCTGCCGACATTTCCTCTGACTGCTGCAGCCCTGGCCGTATCGATTGCTATTGCCGGCTGTGGTGGTGACAGCCCGGACAAGCTGGTCAGTGCAGCCAAACTGTATCTGGAGAAAAATGATCCAGCGGCGGCAACCATTCAGCTCAAGAATGCCTTGGCCAAGAATCCTGATTTAGCCGAAGCCCGTTTCCTGTTGGGAAAAGCTTTGCTCGAAAGTGGCGATGCGTCCAATGCCGAAGTCGAGCTGCGTAAAGCCGTTGATCTGAAATATTCCGCTGATGAAGTGGCTGTGCTGATGGCGCGTAGCTTGGTGGCACGTGGCCAATACAAAAAGGTCATTGATGACTATGCCCAGGTCTCGCCAGCCACTCCTTTGCTTAAGGCCGAGTTGAAAACGCAGGTTGCAACGGCACAGCTGGCATTGGGCAAGGTCGATGAAGCCACTGCCACCTATGCCCAGGCCGTTGCGGCCCAGCCTGACTATGCACCTGCACTTCTGGGGCAGGCGCGTATCAAGGCCGGTACTCATGATTTGCCAGGTGCCATGGCCATCATTGATGGTGTTCTGGCAAAGGATGCCAAGAATACCGACGCGCTGATATTCAAGGCCGGCGTACAAATGGCGAGTGACCAGGGCGATGCTGCGCTGCAGACCTACAACCAGGTCCTGAGTATCAAGCCGGATCATGTGCTTGCCCACACCAGTTTGATCATGAGCTATATGCAGCAGAACAAGCTGGACCTGGCGCAAAAGCAACTTGATGCGATGAAGCAGGCGCTGCCTAAGAGTGGTCAAACGACTTATATGCAAGGTCTGCTGGCATATCAGCAAAAGAATATGGTGTTGGCGAAGGAGTCCGCACAGGCACTGCTGAAAGGCGCACCTAATGACCCGCGTGCTTTACAGCTGGCGGGTGCCGTCGAGTTTGAAAACCGTTCGGACTTGCAGGCGCAGGAATATCTTTCGCAGGCTTTGGCGCGTGCGCCAGGCATGGAAATGGGGCGTCGCCTGTTAGTGCGCTCGTATATGCGTACCGGTCAAACCAGCAAGGCGATTGCGGCATTGCAACCAGCGCTGCAAGAGCAGCCTACTTCGGCCGGCATGCTGTCGCTGGCAGGCGAGGTCTATATGCAAGCCGGTGATGCAGCCAAGGCAGAGGGTTACTTTGCACAGGCGAGCAAGCTGGATCCGCAAAACGCCAAGAATCGCACCGCCATGGCCATGATTCATGTCGCCCGTGGCGATGCCAGCAAGGGTGTGGGCGAGCTTGAACAGATCGCGGCCAGCGATAGTGGCACGACTGCAGACATGGCACTGATTGCTGCAAGCATGAGCCAGAAGCGTTTTGATCAGGCCTTGCAAGCCATTGCCGCACTGCAGAAGAAGCAGCCGGATAATCTGGTGGTGTACAACTTGCGTGCTGCTGCGCTGCATGAAAAGGGTGATGCAGCCGGAGCACGCAAGAGTCTGGAGCAGGCCGTCAGCATCAATCCGGCCTATTATCCTGCCGCAGCAGCACTGGCCAGGCTCGATCTGCTAGACAAAAAGCCGGAAGATGCGGCCAAGCGTTTTGATACGGTCTTGGCCAAAGACCCGAAAAATGTTCAGGCACTTTTGTCACTGGCCGAGCTGCGCTCGCGTGCCGGTGCCAAGAGTGATGAAGTCGTGGACCTGATCAAGAAGGCCATTGCAGCGAGCCCATCCGAGCCAACGCCACGTGTAGCCTTGGTCAGCTACTACCTCAGCCAGAAGGACAACGCCAAAGCCGTGACGGCCGCGCAAGAGGGTATGTCGGCTGTGCCTGATCGTCCGGAGGTGCTGGATATTGCCGGACGTGCCATGCAGCAAAGCGGCGACTTCAATCAGGCAATTTCTATCTATACGAAGTTGGCAAGCTTGCTGCCAAATAGCGATCAGCCATATCTGCGTTTGGCTGAAGTGCAATATGCCGCCAAGAACAAGGATGCCGCGCGTGAAAGCGTGAATAAGGGGCTGCAGGCACAGCCTGATTCGTTGCCATTGCTGCGCGTTGCAATCTCCATGGATATGGAGGCACAGCGCTTTGGTGATGCCGCCAATCGTGCCAAGGCTATTCAGAAAAATCATCCCAAGGATGGCATTGGTTACTTACTGGAAGGTGATGTACTGGCCGCGCAGAAGTCATGGGTTGCGGCAGTCGCTGCCTATCGCAATGGCCTGAAAGCGGCAGAGTCCACGGATCTGGCGACGCATTTGCACGCAGTCCTTACTGCAAGTGGTCAGGAGGCCGAGGCAAACCGTTTGACCGAGTCGTGGCTGAAGGCACATCCGAAGGATTTGAGTTTCCGCATGTTCCTGGCTGGCGCGGCGGTTGCGCATAAGAACTATGCCGCCGCAGTGACTCAGTATCGCCGCGTGCTCGAAGATCAGCCCAACAATCCAGCTGTGATGAATGATCTGGCCTGGAGTCTGGGCAAGCTGGGTGATCCTAAGGCCATGGGTTTTGCCGAACAGGCCAACAAGCTGGCGCCCAATCAACCGGCCATGATGGATACATTGGGTGTACTGCAAGTTCAGCAAGGCCAGCTGGATAAGGGCACAGACTTGTTGCGCAGAGCTGTCGAACTGGCGCCACAAGCTGCGGCGATTCGCTTGAACTATGCACGTGCGCTATTGCAAGGCGGCAAGAAGGCAGCGGCAAAGACCGAGCTGGAAACCCTGGCCAAACTCGGTGATGCATTTGCCGAGCAGGCCGAAGTGGCCAGCTTGTTGAAGAGCCTGTAATTCCTGATTGAGGAGTTGAACGTGCGCCCGCTGATTTTGAGTCTGGTGTTTGTCCTGGGGCAGCTTGTGCTGCCCGGGGCGTCTCAGGCCGCGGGTGTCTCGCCGGAAGAGCAACGCAAGCTGGCTGCACTCCGCGACGAGGCGCGCAGCTACGAGCATGGCGAGGGCGTGCCACGTGACGGCAGCAAGGCCGCCAAACTGTATTGTGAAGCCGCCGCAGGTGGTGATATGGAAGCGCAGTACAGCCTCGGCTGGATGTATGCGAATGGCCGTGGTGTTGCGCGAGACGATGCGCAGGCCGCTTATTTCTTTACGCTGGCTGCCAAGCAAGGTCAGGCTCAAGCGCAGCAGATGCTGCGCTTTGTTGGCGAGCCGAGTGGTACGCCAGAGTGCATGCGACTGGACGGAGTCGATGCGCAAGCCTATGCCGAAGCAACACCAGCTCAAAGAAAGTTGATTGATCTGATTCGCAAGCTGGCACCGGAGTACGGCGTCAGTGCCGGGCTGGCATTGGCAGTGGCGCGTACTGAATCCAACTTCAATTCGCAGGCAGTGTCGCAAAAGAATGCGCAGGGCCTGATGCAGTTGATCCCTGATACCTCTGAGCGTTTCAATGTCAAAAAGCCATTTGATCCAGAGCAGAATGTACGTGGTGGTTTGGCTTATCTGCGCTGGTTGCTAGCCTATTTTCAAGGCAACGTTCCACTCGTGGTGGCTGGCTACAACGCGGGCGAAGGCGCCGTGAACAAGTTTCATGGCATTCCGCCTTATCCGGAAACACGCGACTACGTGAAGCGCATCATGACCGGCTTCAAAAAAGACGCCCATCCTTTTGATGCGAGCATTACCGAGCCATCGCCTGAGTTACAAAAGCTTGTCGTACGCAAGATATGGTGAAGCCGACAATCACACGTTGGCTGCTGCTGTGTTGTATTGCATGCCTGCTGCCTTTGTCCGCGCAAGCCGATCTGCCGGATAATATTGCCCGCATCAAGCCTTCGATTGTGGTGATTGCCACTTTCAAAAGATTAGGCACGATTCCACTGGCGCTACGTGGAACAGGATTCGCGATAGGCAATGGTCAATTCGTGGCGACCAATGCGCATGTCGTCAGAGATGTGTCTGAGGCCGATGAGGAGTTGCTGGTATTGATGCCTGGATTGCCGGCGCCGCGACGCCTTGAATTTAAAATCGTGGCAGTAAGCAAAGAATACGATCTGGCAATTTTACGCATCAACACGCCCTTGCCGCCGCTGAAGCTGGCTACGGGTACTGCCCGTGAGGGACAGGAAATATTCTTTACCGGCTTCCCCATCGTCGGTGCTTTGGGACCATTTCCCGCCACCAATCGCGGCATCATTTCAGCACTCACACCAAATGCCATGCCGGGCGGCAATTCCGGCCAGCTCAATGCCGCTGCCATTCGTCAATTGCGCAATGGCCCATATAGTGTGTATCAACTGGATGCCACAGCCTATCCCGGCAATAGTGGCAGTCCCGTGTTTGACGCCGAGTCTGCTGAGGTGATCGGCATTATCAACAGCGTCCTGGTCAAAGGCAGTAAAGAGACGGCCTTGACCCAGCCATCTGGAATTAGCTATGCGATTCCGGTCAAGTATCTGGGCGAGCTATTGTCTAGCGTCACTAAAGAACACTGATTCAGCTTTGTTCTTCAGTCTTGCTCTTGGGACGCAACGATTTCATCAGTAGATGATAAGCCAGCAAGCCGAATGGCATTTTGTGCCAGTGGGCGCGGATATATAGGATCTGTTGTGCAATGTTGGCGTGCATGCCGGACGTCTCTGCGCTGGGGTGGAGCGAGTTAAGGACATGCAGCCACAGATCATCCATCAAGCGCGCCAGATAGCCACTCGGTGCAGCATTCTTTGCGCTTTGCATGATGGCGACCGGAATCGGTGTGGCAAAAAGCTGGGTGCAGTAGTGCAGGCAGTAGTACAGAGGCCTGCCCAGTCCTAGTTCATCGGCGCGTGTCAGCAGTGCGTTCCAGAAGTCATTCTGTTGAGAGAAATGACGGAGCAGCAAATCCAGGTCAGACATATCGCGCAGTCCGTGGCTGAACTCCTCGTTGTAAAAGAGATGCGTCGCGCTGTGCAAGACCATGTCCACTGGCGCCAGAACTTTCACGCCAGGCCAACCAGCGACGGGTTGCGCCGCAGCCAGCAGCTTGGCTGAACTGGGTTTGAGGTCGGCCGTGGTGGGAACGATGGCGTGGTGTACGTCAATGACCGTCATGCGCTTGATATGCAGCATCGGCGGCAGCTCATGCATCCATTCGCGGTAATAGCGCTGGTCATACGGATCATGATGTGTATTCGCCCATCCGCTCAGCATCAATGTCGCTTCGACATGAGGCAGTTGCTCGTGCGGAGTGAGAATGTCCATGTCGGAAAATAAACGCCCTTTGGAGGCGGGCAAGCCAGCCAATAAATAGGCAGCGCCTTTCAATAGCGTTAGCTCAAGGCCGGCGCCATGCAGCGCCTGATGCACATATTCGATTTCACGCAGCACCGCGCCCGCTTGCGCTTCGGCAACGACCAGCGCGGAAATAAGGTGTGCTCGAGGTT
>DATJIB010000085.1:0-2496 GCA_035493575.1 Rhodocyclaceae bacterium
GCATTCGACGCCCCGACGCTGGCCGCCAATGTGGCCATGCCGCAGACGCAAAGCTCACCTCCGCTGGGCTATGCAATCGCCCAGCTGCACGGCGTGTATGTGCTGGCACAGAACGAAAGCGGCCTGATTCTGGTGGATATGCATGCCGCCCACGAGCGGATTCTCTATGAGCGCTTGAAGAACGTACTCGATGGAGGCACCCCGCCTTCGCAACCACTTTTGATCCCGGCTCTGATTGCCGCCTCGGACGGCGAGATCGCCTGTGCCAGCGAGCATGCCGAGACACTACACAAGCTGGGTTTTGAACTCGCTGCTGCCGGTCCGCAAGAGCTACTGGTGCGCGCAGTCCCCACCCTGCTGGCGCATGGCGACGTACCAAACCTGATTCGCGCCCTGCTTTCAGACTTGCGCGAACAACCGGCCAGCCGCGTTATCGATGCACGCCGCAATGAGCTGCTCGGTACCATGGCCTGCCATGGTGCCGTGCGCGCCAACCGCAGCCTGACCGTTCCGGAAATGAATGCGCTCTTGCGCGACATGGAAGCCACCGATCGCGCCGACCAATGCAACCATGGCCGGCCCACCTGGGCGCAATTGTCGATGAGAGATTTGGACAAGCTGTTCCTGCGCGGTCAATGAACACACTCCCGCCAGCAATATTCATCCTCGGCCCCACTGCCAGCGGCAAGACGGCACTTGCCATGCATCTCTATGACCGCCTGCCGGTAGAGCTGATCAGCGTCGACTCGGCACAGGTTTTCCGCGACATGAATGTGGGCACTGCCAAGCCGGATGCCGCCACGCTGGCCCGTTACCCGCATCATCTGATTGACGTGATCAGCCCGGAAGAAAGTTATTCCGCGGCGCAGTTCTGCGGTGATGCCTTGAAAATCATGGCCGATATCACCGCGCGCGGCAAGATACCGCTGTTGGTCGGTGGCACCATGCTCTATTACAAGGCGCTCACCGAAGGTCTGGCCGACATGCCCAAGGCCGACGCAAAAATCCGAGCCGCCATTGATGCCGAAGCCGCCATCCACGGCTGGCCCTATATGCATGCCGAACTTGCCAAAGTCGATCCCGACAGCGCCGCCCGCCTCAAACCCAATGACTCGCAGCGTATTCAGCGCGCCCTCGAAGTCGTGCGTCTGACCGGCGAAACAATGGCCACGATCTACTCGCGCCAGGACCGCCAACCCCTGCCTTATCGAAAAATGAGTATCGCCTTGATGCCGACCAATCGGGCCTGGCTGCATGAGCGTATCGCCTTACGCTTTGAGGAAATGCTGAGCCAGGGCCTGATCGCCGAAACCGAAGCCTTGCGTGCCAAGTACACATTGCACGGTGATTTGCCATCCATGCGCTGCGTCGGTTACCGCCAGGTCTGGGAAATGCTGGAAGGTCAGATCCCGCCCCAAGAATTGCGGGATCGCGGTATATTCGCAACTCGACAATTTGCAAAACGACAAATCACTTGGTTGAACTCGTTGCCAAATCTAGCTTTATTTGATTGCCTCAAACCGGAGCTGGCAGAGACAATACATACCAACGTACAGAACTTCTTAGCCGCCTCATGAGCCTATCCATCGACGACAGCGTCGAATCCTTCACCATCACCTTCCGGCGCGAAATCGTTTTCTATCTGCGCCAGCTGATCAATGATGGCGATCAGATCAGTGTGACCTTCAACGAAGGCTATGACACCATTCTGACCATCCTCCTGAACGTCGATGAGGAAAAGAATTTGCTCTACTTTGACTGGGGCAGCAGCGAAGAGGTCAATCGCAAGTTCCTGCAAAGCGAACGCAATTTCTTTGTCGCCATGCCGCATGGCGTGCGCAACCAGTTCATGTGCGGCAAACCGCAAGCCGTCCAGTACGAAGGCCGCCCTGCATTTGCCGTCGCCCTGCCGGACAAATATGTCCGTCTGCAACGGCGCGAGTTTTTCCGCCTGGTGCTGCCTATGACCCAGCGGCCCGTCTGCTTCGTCAAAAACCCAAACCCTGAAAGCACCCAAATCACCGAGTTCTCAACCGTGGATATCGGTATCGGCGGTGTAGGTTTAGAAGTCGCCAAGTTCGACTTTCCTTGTTCGGTGGGGATGCACTTCCCGGATACGCGCATTGAGCTCAAAGGAATTGGGGAACTCAAGCTGGAATTGGAAGTTCGCTATGCTGGCGAGATCACCAAAGGCACTCGGCAGCTACAGCGCCTGGGCTGCATCTTCACCAAACTATCTTCTGCGCAGGAAAATCTGGTGCAGAAGTTTATGAGTCAGATTCAGAGGGAAGAGCGGGCTAAATTAGGCCGTTAATGCCGAGATTCTCTCTACTGCATCTTGGGACCTGAGCCCGTATGCGAGCTGTTCTCCTTGCTGCGATAACCGCCTACCAGCGCTATATCTCTCCGTACAAAGGATTCTGCTGTGCCTATCGGGTGCACACAGGACGTTACAGCTGCTCGAAGCTTGGTTATCGGGCGGTAAGGCGATATGGC
>DATJIB010000086.1:0-7411 GCA_035493575.1 Rhodocyclaceae bacterium
CGACGGTACTGTCTATCTGATTTTCCAGCCTGCTGAAGAACACGAAGGCGGCGGCCGCGTTATGGTGGAAGAGGGCTTGTTCGACAAGTTCCCCATGGAAATGGTCTTCGGCCTGCATAACTGGCCGGGCATGGAGCCAGGCACCATCAGTGTCATCGAAGGCCCGGTCATGGCTGGCACCGATCGTTTCGAGATCACCGTCACCGGACGCGGTGGCCATGCCGCCATGCCGCATCAGGCCAATGATTCGATCGTGGCCTCTGCGGCCTTGATCACTAATTTGCAGACCCTAGTCTCACGTAATACTGATCCACAGGAAGCCACTGTAGTCAGCGTCACGCGCATCCACGCCGGCCATGCCGACAATATCCTGCCGAATTCAGTCGTCCTCGGCGGCACGGTACGCAGCTTGAAGCCGCAGCTCAAAGACATGATGGAGGCTGGTGTGCGTCGCATTTGTTCCGGCATTGAAGCCATGTTTGGGGTGGATATCGATCTCGTGTACAACTATGGTTACCCGCCCACAATCAATGCCCAGCAGCCGACTGACTATTGCCGTGAGGTGGCTAGCAAGGTAGTAGGCTCAGATAAAGTGGTGACCCATTTGAAGGCCAGCATGGGGGCTGAGGATTTTGCTTATATGGCGGCGGTTAAGCCTGGGTGTTATGTTTGGTTAGGCAATGGTTTGGGTGAGGGCGGTTGCATGTTGCATAGCCCGCACTATGACTTCAATGATGAAGTGATTCCTATTGGGATTCGTTACTGGGTGAGCCTGACTGAGACAGTGTTGGCCAAATGAAATCCAGCTAGCTGGGCAGACGTTCAATTTAGGCAAAGCGTCGAAAATTTTTACAATCATACATAATTGAAACCAAAATACATTAATGTGCTTTGTTTTTCATATTGATTTTGTTGCAGTTTTACTTTTGGGCCTAGTTTGTGCTTATAGCTCAGGTACGGTGGCCTACTTGATCAAACGAGTAGGGGGTGCCGCCAAAAAACTAGGAGGAAGTGATGAAGAAAATGTTTGCTCTGCTGGTGATGATCAGCGCATTCTGGAGCTCGGCTGTTATGGCCAGCCCAATGTTCGGCGGCGATGTCCCTGTTGCTAACTATGTAACCATTGGCAATCTGGATTGGGTGTGGGCCAGCCCATGCGAAGGCAATGGTTCCGGCTGTGCTGAAGCAGTGACCCTGCACGATGGCTGGCGTTTGCCGACCACTTTTGAATACGACAACCTGATGGCCGCTGCACATACGCTGTTGGTTTCGGGTTCGGTGTGTGGTTCCGGTTGGTTCCAAGGCAACTGGAGTCATTGCGACTTTGGCGATGGTCTGTGGCGTGCAGATACCCCAGCGACCAATGGCACCTACTTTGACACCCTGCTGGTTCGCGATGTGCCAGAACCTGAGTCTTTGGCTCTGGTTGGCCTGAGCCTGGCTGGTCTTGCTTTGAGCCGCCGCAAGCAAGCCGCCTGAGGCAGTTCAACTTGAATAAAAAACCCCGCTCCGGCGGGGTTTTTTATTGGGCGCTCTTCAAATATGGCCGCCTGTTGTTGTGGCTTTGAGTTTCCTTGCGGGAGTGGGGTGGAGAAAAATGACAATTTTGTCATTTTTCAGTCAGCGACTTGACCGGATACCTTATGTATATTGCATGAGATCGTAGGTCATGCCATCTGTAGCCAGATGCAGCCGCAACCCAGAACGGAATCTCAAGATGTGGATTGTCAATATCGCCTTGCGGCGGCCTTATACCTTTATCGTGATGGCGCTGCTGATTTTCCTGGCTACGCCGCTGGTGCTGGTACGCATGGCGACGGATATCTTTCCGGAAATCAATATTCCGGTCATCAGCATTATCTGGAATTACAACGGTCTATCGGCTCAAGAAATGGGGCAGCGCATCACCGCTACCAACGAGCGGGTGCTGACCACCACGGTTAACGATATTGAACATATCGAATCGCAATCGCTGGCTGGTGTTGCCGTGATCAAGGTGTTCTTCCAGCCTGACGCCAGTATTCAGACCGCTATTGCGCAAGTTGCCTCGGTTGAGCAAGCCATCCTGCGCCAGTTGCCGCCAGGGATTACGCCGCCGTTGGTCATTAAATATTCGGCCTCCAGCGTACCGGTGATTCAGCTGGGCTTGTCCAGTGACACCATGTCCGAGCAAGGCTTGTTTGACACTGCCATCAACTTCCTGCGGACCAAGTTGGTCACGATTCCTGGCGTGGCGATCCCTTATCCCTACGGCGGCAAGAGCCGGGTTGTTTCAGTCGACCTGGATCCGCAAGCACTGCAGGCCAAGGGCATGTCGCCGACCGATGTGGTCAATGCCATTGCCGCGCAAAACCTGATTCTACCTGGCGGTACAGCCAAGTTTGGCGGAACCGAAGTCAATGTCAATATGAACGGTTCGCCGCGCGTGATTGATGAGCTGAACGATATTCCGGTCAAGACCGTCAATGGCGCCACCACCTTCCTCGGCGAAGTGGCGCATGTACGCGACGGTTTTTCGCCGCAGACCAATATCGCACGCAAAGACGGCCAGCGTGGTGTGCTCTTGTCAGTACTGAAAAACGGTGGCGCCTCCACTTTGCAGATTGTCGATGCGCTGCGTGCATCGCTGAAAGAGATTGAGCCAACATTGCCGGATGACGTCAAAGTCACTGCCTTGTTCGATCAATCGGTCTTCGTCAAATCCGCCATTACCGGTGTGATCCATGAAGCCATCATTGCGGCCTGTCTGACTGCAGCCATGATCCTGCTTTTCCTCGGCAATTGGCGCACCACCTGCATCATCGCCATTTCGATTCCCCTGTCGGTGCTCTCATCGATCCTGGCATTGAATGCACTGGGTGAGACCATCAACATCATGACCTTGGGTGGTCTGGCGCTGGCGGTGGGTATTCTGGTTGATGATGCGACGGTGACAATTGAAAACATCGAGCGCTATCTACATCTCGGCCACGATCTGGAGACAGCGATTCTCGAAGGTGCCGGCGAAATTGCAGTGCCGGCGCTGGTGTCGACGCTATGTATATGTATCGTTTTCGTACCGATGTTCTTCCTGACCGGTGTGGCCAAGTTCCTGTTCGTGCCGTTGGCCGAAGCCGTGATGTTCGCCATGATTGCCTCGTACATTCTGTCGCGGACCCTAGTGCCGACCCTGGTGATGTTGTTCATGCGCAATACCAAGCATGGCAATGGGCATGCCGCAGAAGAGGGCGTGGTGCACAAGCCCAATCTGCTGGAGCGTACCTACAAGCGTTTCGATACCCAGTTCGAACGTCTGCGCGGTAGCTACATCGTAGTGCTGAGTGCCTTGCTGCCACGCCGCAAAGTATTTGCGCCACTCTTCCTGGCTTTCTGTGTGCTGTCGTGCGGCCTGTATTTCACGCTGGGTCGTGACTTTTTCCCTAGTGTGGATGCCGGCATCGCGCGTCTGCACTTCCGCGCGCCGACAGGCACGCGTATTGAAGAGACCGCGCGAATTGCCGAGCAGATTGAAGCCGTCATCCGCGAAAAAATTCCGGCCAATGAATTGGGTACCATCCTCGATAATCTGGGCCTGCCTTATAGCGGTATCAATCTCTCGTACAGCAATGCCGGCACCATCGGTACCTTTGATGGTGAAATCCAGATTGCGCTAAAGCCCGACCATGCGCCGACCAATGATTACGTTGAAGCCTTGCGCAAAGAACTGCCACAGCGTTTTCCAAACGTAGAGTTCTTCTTCCAGCCGGCCGATGTGGTGACGCAGATTCTCAACTTCGGTTTGCCTGCGGCAATTGATGTGCAGTTTGCCGGTAACAACATCAAGGAAAATTACCGCCTTGCCAGCTTGCTGCAAAATGAAGTCAAAAAAATCCATGGCGCCGTCGACGTGCATATCCAGCAGCGGATTGATCAACCGGCCATGCAGCTGACCATGGATCGCAGCCGTCTGCAGCAGATGGGCTTATCCGCTTCCAATGTGGCGCAGAATGTACTCGTGCCTTTGTCCGGCAGCTTCCAGACTGCGCCGGCTTATTGGCTCAATCCAAAGAACGGTGTTTCCTACAGTGTCGTCGTGCAAACGCCGCAATACAACATCGACTCTCTCGATGCGCTGATGCAGATTCCGGTCGGTACCGGCAGTGCCACCGTGCCTTCGCAGTTGCTCAGCAACCTGGTGCAAGTGAGTTCAACTCGTGAGCAGGCGGGTGTCTCGCGCTACAACATCGAGCCAGTGGTTGATCTGTATGTCAGTGTCAACGGCCGTGATCTGGGTTCGGTTGCCAGCGAAGTCGAGAAGGCGATTGATGCAATCCGGCCACAACTTGCCAAGGGCTCCAAGGTCACCCTGCGTGGTCAAGTGCAGACCATGAGGTCATCCTTTATTGGCCTGGGCGTAGGCCTGATCATGGCTATCGTGCTGGTGTATCTCTTGATCGTGGTGAACTTCCAGTCCTGGATTGATCCCTTCATCATCATCACCGCACTGCCAGCTGCGCTGGCGGGGATAGCCTGGATGTTGTTCCTGACCGGTACGACGCTGAGTGTGCCGGCCTTGACCGGTGCGATCATGACCATGGGGGTGGCGACAGCGAATAGTATTTTGATGGTCTCGTTTGCTCGAGAGCGCTTGCTGGCTGGCGAATTGCCTTTATCGGCCGCACTGGAAGCTGGCGCAACACGTTTGCGTCCAGTCATGATGACGGCACTGGCCATGATTATCGGCATGCTGCCGATGGCTTTGGGTTTTGGCGATGGTGGCGAACAGAATGCGCCGTTGGGTCGTGCCACCATTGGCGGTTTGCTGTTCGCCACGGTATCTACGCTCTTCTTTGTTCCATTGGTATTTGCCTGGGTGCATCAGCATCTGGCTAAACGCGCAGCCAAGAAAGGTTTGCCGCCACCGCACACCGCTGTTGTTGAAGGAAAGAACTAATATGTCTCAAAATCGCCATTCATCCATCGGCATTCATGGCCAGCCTGCGGGAGCAAAGGGCATCCATCGTTTACGTTTGCTCAAGAGCACGCAGAAATATGCACTGGGCGTCCTGGTCGTGCTCGGTATCGGAGCTGCCATCGTTATTGGCCTGCGCGTGGCTAAAGCCGCAGCATTGGCTGAGACCTCGCGCGAACAGGCGACGCGTTATGTCAATGTGGTGACTCCAAAGCCTGCGCCTGCCGACAGTCAGTTGCGCTTGCCAGGAACACTGCAAGGCATTATTGAAGCGCCTATCTATGCGCGCACTAACGGATACTTGTCACGTTGGTACAAGGACATTGGCGATACGGTCAAGCAGGGCGACTTGCTGGCGCAGATTGATACACCGGAAGTGGCGCAACAATTGATCGAGGCCAAATCCAACCAGCAATTGGCGCAGAGCACATTCGAGCGCTACGATGCATTGCAAAAGCGTGATGCAGTTTCGCGCCAGGAGTTCGAGGAAAAGAAGAACACGCTGGCAACAGCGACCGCGACCGTGAAACGCCTGCAGGAGCAGCTCGGCTATAGCCGTATCGTGGCGCCATTCTCTGGTGTCATCACGCGCCGTAATGTCGATATCGGTAATCTGGTCGATGCGGGCAGCGGCACCAAGTTGCTATTTACCCTGGCCAAGACCGATGCACTGCGTGTGTATGTTTATGTACCGCAAAATTATGCGGCGCAAATCAAGGCAGGCAACAAGGCTGTGGTGAGTCTTAAAGAGTCACCCGGACAGACTTTTGATGCGAGCATTGTGCGTACCGCCGGCGCCATTGATACGACAACGCGTACCTTGCAGGTTGAGGTCAATCTTCCCAACAAGGAAGGCAAGCTGCTGCCGGGTGCATATGTTCAGGTTGCCATCAAGGCCAAGGGCGGTGAAGCCAGTTCTCTGACCGTGCCAAGCAATACCTTGCTGTTCCGCCCTGAAGGCCCGCGTGTGGCAGTGGTGGATGCGAATGGAAAAGTGAAATTGCAGCCAGTCGTGATCGGCCGTGAACTGGGTGTGGATATCGAACTTGCCAGCGGCGTCAAAGTCGGTGATCAGCTCATCATCAACCCAAGTGACTCCCTCAATGATGGCGATGCGGTGAGTGTCGTCGCGGCCAAGGATAAGGATGCCAAGCCGGCGGATAAAGCAAAGGGAGCAGCATCTTGATCTTGAGTCGCACTCACGCTGCGATCTGCCTTGCCATCGTCACGCTGGCCGGCTGCGCGGTCGGCCCCGATTACAAAAAGCCGGATGCGCCTTTGGCAGAGGCCTGGCAAATTGAGCCAGGCTGGCAACTCGCCAATCCTCGTGATGGCGAGATCAAAGGCAACTGGTGGGAAATTTTTGCCGATCCTGATTTGAATGCACTGCAAGAGCAAGCACTGCACAGCGGCCAAACCATGGTTATTGCTCAAGCCCGAGTCGATCAGGCACGTGCCCAAGCGAATGTCGCCAATAGCGCATATTTCCCGCGCCTGGGTTTGCAAGCTGGCGCCGCGCGCAACCGCACCTCGGCTGACAGGCCCTTGTCCAACTACAACACGCAAAACGTTTCTGTTATTCAGAACGATTTCAATGCCGGCTTTACGGTTAACTACGAGCTCGATTTATTTGGACGTGTTCGTCGCCAGGCTGAAGGCGCTGGCGCTAGCGCACAACAAGCTCAAGCTGACTTTGAAAACACGCGCCTGATTCTGACCGCTGAACTGGCCGCGGATTATTTTGCCCTGTGCGAAACCGATGCCGAAATCGATTTGCTGCGCCAGATCCTGGCCGCGCAGAACAAAGCGCTGGATTACATCAACACGCGTCACGAGCTAGGTGCTGCATCCGGCCTTGATCTGAATCAACAACAAGGGCTGACTGCGGCGACGCAGACACAGCTGACTTTGCTCACTGACCAGCGTGCGCGTTATCAAAATGCTATCGCCACTCTGGTTGGCACCCCAGCGCCGAATTTCAAATTGGCAGCGAAGATACAAGCGATTGTAATTCCTGTAGTGCCACTGACTGCGCCGGCAGCCTTGCTTGAGCGCAGGCCCGACATTGCTGCCACAGAGCGCGCCATGGCTGCAGCCAACGCTCAGATCGGCCTGGCCAAGAGTGCTTTCTTCCCATCGCTAGGCTTGTCGGGTCTGTATGGCAGCGACAGCAATACCCTGCCTAATCTGTTTAGCGCACCAAGCGTGCTATGGTCGCTCGGTGTCAGTGCAACGCAAACCTTGTTTGATGGTGGTCGTATTCGCGCCAATGTTGATTTCGCCGAAGCGGGCTATCAGCAAGCGGTAGCAAGTTATCGGCAAAGCGTGTTGGTGGCATTCCAGGAAGTGCAGGATGGCTTGAACGGTAGCGCTACGCTGACGCAAGCGGCTGAGTCAGCCAAGGTTGCCGCCGATAGCGCCGAGCGCTCATTGGGCCTATCGCTGGATCGCTATCGCAGT
>DATJIB010000087.1:0-4927 GCA_035493575.1 Rhodocyclaceae bacterium
CAGGCCCTTGTCGATGAAGATGCGGCGTGAAAAGGGGTCACGTGCTGAGTAAAGAATATCTGCAACTTCGCCGCGCGTGGTCTGGCGATTGCGCATATCCAGCAACTCGCGCAGGCGCTGATTTTCCTTTTCCAGATGTTCTTCACGCAGCAGCTGATTGGCGGTGGCGAGTTGCTTGTCACGCAGCTGGTTGTTTTCAGCTTGTAGCGTAGCCAGGCTGGAGAAATATTTACCGGCACCACCGACGAACTCAACCGGACGATAGGCGAGTTGCTGCAGTGGGTAAAGCGCAGTGGACAAGCCAGCGCGCACCATATCCAGGGTTTTGAAACGCAAATCGACGACCAATAGCGCCAGCGACAGGGCGGCAAAGATCGTCAGTCGCGCCAAAGGCGCAACGCCACGTTTAAAGAAGGGCGGAGGGGAATGACCGACGACAGACATCAAAATTGATGGCCCTTGAAATGCAAAAGCGGCGCATGTAACGCGCCGCTTCGCAGACTACAGGCCTTGGGCTTTACTCGTTAGCAAAAATACTGCCGAGTTTGTCCATCTTTTCTAGTGCCAGACCGGAGCCGCGCACCACACAGGTCAGAGGATCGTCAGCAACCAGCACCGGCAGACCGGTTTCTTCCATGAGCAGGCGATCCAGATCACGCAGCAATGCGCCGCCGCCGGTCAGGACCATGCCCTTTTCGGCAATGTCGGCACCGAGTTCTGGTGGAGTCTGTTCCAGACCGATCTTGACTGCGCCAACGATCTGGTTGAGCGGATCGGTCAGGGCTTCCAGGATTTCGTTGGAAGAGATGGTGAAGCTGCGTGGAATACCTTCGGCCAGATTGCGACCCTTGACTTCCATTTCCTTGACTTCGGAACCTGGGAAGGCAGAGCCAATCTGCTTCTTGATCGCTTCGGCAGTGGTTTCGCCGATCAGCATGCCGTAGTTGCGACGGATGTAGTTGATGATGGCTTCGTCGAACTTGTCGCCGCCAACGCGGACCGAACCGGAATACACCATGCCGCCCAGCGAGATCACGCCCACTTCTGTGGTGCCGCCGCCGATATCCACAACCATGGAACCGGTTGCATCCGAGACTGGCAGGCCAGCGCCGATGGCGGCTGCCATTGGCTCTTCGATCAGGTAGACCTGCGAAGCGCCGGCACCGAGTGCCGATTCACGAATGGCGCGACGCTCAACCTGGGTCGAGCCGCACGGTACGCAAATGATGATGCGCGGGCTTGGCGAGAACAGGCGTGAGTCATGCACCTTCTTAATGAACTGCTTCAACATCTGCTCGGTGACAGTGAAGTCAGCGATCACGCCGTCCTTCATTGGACGGATAGCGGTGATGTTGCCTGGGGTCTTGCCGAGCATCTGCTTGGCTGACACACCAACGGCTTGAATGGTCTTCTTGGCGTTAGGTCCGCCTTCGGTACGAATGGCCACGACTGAGGGTTCATCGAGGACGATGCCCTTGCCGCGGACGTAGATGAGGGTGTTGGCTGTGCCAAGGTCGATCGCGAGATCGTTGGAGAAATAGGAGCGAAGAGCGCTGAACATCTGTTTTTCCGGTCAGGTTGGCCGCAATTAGGGGCAAAAGTCGGTTTTGCTGCTGCGGTATTTGAGGGGCTTATGATACCCTATCACGCTTTGTAAAATAAGCTTTTAAGCATCTTAAGTATGTCTCTCGATCTGGAACAGGTGCAGCGGATCGCCCGCCTTGCACGCATAGAAATCTCCCCGACAGAAGCCGCCACCGCTCGTGATCAGCTGAACGGCATTTTCGGTCTCATCGAAACGATGCAGGCCGTTGATACGACAGGGATTGCGCCGATGGCTCATGCTGTCGACATGGTGCAACGTCTGCGTCCTGACGTGGTTACCGAAACCGATCGCCGTGAGGCCTTCCAGGCCGTAGCGCCCGAGACCGAGGCCGGTCTGTATTTAGTGCCAAAGGTCATCGAATAATGAGCGATCTGATTAACGCCTCCCTGAGCGAGCTGTCTGCTGCGCTCGCTGCCAAACAGGTTTCCAGCGTCGAGTTGAGCTCTTTGTTCCTCGATCGCATCGAAAAGTTCAACCCGAATATCAACGCTTTCGTTACCGTCGATCGCACCAAGACGCTGGCGCAAGCCGCGGAAATGGACGCGCGACGTGCCAAGGGCGAGACTTCGCCGCTGCTGGGCATCCCACTTGGGCACAAGGATATTTTCTGTACCGAAGGCTGGCTGACCACCTGCGGTTCGAAGATGCTGCACAACTTCGTCAGTCCGTACGACGCCACCGTGGTGACCAAGCTCAAGCAGGCGGGTATGGTCACGCTGGGCAAGCTCAACATGGACGAGTTTGCGATGGGCTCGTCCAACGAGACTTCGTACTTCGGCCCGGTCAAGAATCCGTGGGATACCAAGCGTGTGCCGGGTGGTTCGTCCGGTGGTTCGGCTGCGGCGATTGCCGCGCGTCTAGCGCCAGTTGTTACCGGCACAGATACCGGCGGCTCGATTCGTCAACCCGCTTCGCTGTGCGGCCTGACGGGCTTAAAGCCAACCTATGGCGTGGTGTCGCGCTACGGCATGATCGCATTTGCCTCGTCGCTGGACCAGGCCGGGCCAATGGCCAAGAGCGCGGAAGATTGCGCGCTGCTGCTGAATGCCATGGCCGGTTTTGATGAGCGCGATTCGACTTCGCTGCAGCGTGATACCGAGGATTACACCCGTGATCTGAACAAGCCTCTGAATGGCCTGCGTATCGGCTTGCCGAAAGAGTTCTTCGGTGAAGGCATGGCTGCAGATGTGCGCGCCAAAGTTGAAGAAGCGCTGGAGCAATATCGCAAACTCGGCGCTACGACCGTTGAAGTCACCCTGCCTAATTCGGGCCTGTCGGTGCCTGCGTATTACGTGATCGCCCCGGCTGAAGCCTCAAGCAATCTGTCGCGTTTCGATGGAGTGCGTTACGGCTATCGTGCGCCGGAGTTCAGCAACCTTGATGATATGTATTCGAAGACGCGTGCTCAGGGTTTCGGTGCTGAAGTAAAACGCCGCATCCTGATTGGCGCTTATGTGCTGTCGCATGGTTACTACGATGCTTACTACCTGCAAGCGCAAAAAATTCGCCGCTTGATCGGTGGCGATTTCGTCGAAGCTTTCAAGTCTTGCGACGTCATCATGGGACCCGCCTCGCCAGGCACCGCGTTCGCCTTTGGCGAGAAGAGTAGCGATCCGGTGCAGATGTACCTGTCCGATATCTATACGATCTCGACTAATCTGGCCGGCCTGCCTGGCATGTCAGTGCCGTGCGGATTCGGTGATAACAACTTGCCAGTCGGTCTGCAGATCATCGGCAACTATTTCTCTGAAGCGCAGATGCTTAACGTCGCGCATCAATATCAACAAGCCACTGCTTGGCACAAGGAAGTACCTAAGGATTTCGCATGAAATGGGAAGTCGTCATCGGGTTAGAAACCCACGCGCAACTGCAAACCAAGTCGAAGATTTTTTCGGGTAGCAGCATTGCCTTTGGTTCAGAGCCAAACGTGCAAGCTAGCGCCGTGGATATCGCGCTGCCAGGCGTGTTGCCTGTGCTCAATCGCGAAGCCGTCGTGTGTGCCATTAAATTCGGTCTGGCGATTGGCGCCGAGATTGCGCCACGCTCGATTTTTGCGCGCAAGAATTACTTCTATCCGGACTTGCCCAAGGGCTATCAGATCAGTCAGATGGAGTTGCCGGTTGTGGTGGGTGGCACGATTGCCATCAATGTTGATGGCGTGGATAAAACTGTACAGCTGACACGTGCTCATCTTGAAGAAGATGCTGGCAAGTCGCTGCACGAAGATTTCGCAGGCAGCACTGGTATCGACCTGAATCGCGCCGGTACGCCGCTGCTTGAGATCGTGACTGAACCCGACATGCGCTCGGCTGCCGAGGCTGTTGCCTATGCCAAGAAGCTGCACGAGCTGGTGCAGTGGATTGGCATTTGCGACGGCAATATGCAGGAGGGCAGCTTCCGTTGCGACGCTAACGTATCCGTGCGCCCAGTCGGACAAAAGGAATTTGGCACCCGCCGCGAAATCAAGAACCTCAACTCCTTCCGCTTCATGCAACAGGCGATTGAGTACGAAGTGAACTGGCAGATTAACGAGATCGAAGAGGGTCGCAAGATTCAGCAGGCAACAGTGCTGTTCGATCCGGACAGCGGCGAAACCCGCTCCATGCGCAGCAAGGAAGACGCGCATGACTACCGTTACTTCCCTGATCCGGATCTGCTGCCGCTGGAAATTACGCCAAGCTGGATTGCTGAAGTCAAAGCCAGCATGCCGGGCTTGCCGCAAGCCATGCAGCAACAATTCACGGGCGAGTTTGGTTTGTCTGCCTACGATGCCGACATCATCACCGCATCGCGTGAAATGGCTCAGTACTTCTTGGACATGGTTGCGATCACGGGTACGGCCAATGCCAAGCTCTGTGCCAACTGGATTCAGGGTGAGCTGGCTGCGCGCCTGAACAAGGACGATCAGCCCATCACCGCTTCACCTGTTACGCCGGCGCAACTCGCCGGCATCGTTGTTCGTATTGCCGACAACACAATTTCCAACAAGATTGGCAAGGATGTATTCGAGGTGATCTGGTCAGGTGAGGGCAGCGATGCCGACGCAATCATCGAGGCCAAGGGCTGGAAGCAGATCACCGATACCGGTGCTATCGAGGCCATGATCGACGAAGTGCTGGCGGCCAATCCGAAGTCGGTAGAAGAGTTCCGAGCCGGCAAGGAAAAAGCCTTCAACGCGCTAGTGGGACAAGCCATGAAAGCTACTAAGGGCAAGGCTAATCCTCAACAGGTCAATGACCTGTTGAAGAAAAAGCTCGGCGCTTAAAACGTCATCGACTTGCTTCAGCTCTTAAGCAAGTCGATGACAGGCTAGGGCCGCAA
>DATJIB010000088.1:0-4003 GCA_035493575.1 Rhodocyclaceae bacterium
GGAAAAACACATTATGAAAACAACTGACCTAAAGCGACGATCATCCGATCGCTTCATCTATATCGCGTGCCCATGGACCCATCTTGGCGGTGGCATGTTCAAGGTGGCCGATTATCTGATCCAGAGCCAGACCCCATCAGCGCCTGATGGCTATGCCCGTCTTGTGCCGCTCGACACTCGCGGCGGCGGCAGCGCTCTGTTTTCCTTCTGGGTTTTATTTACCGCGCTATGCAAGCTAGTTGCCGGTCGCATTAGCGGCAAGCTAGCCGGCGTACATGTCAATATGGCCGAGCGCCTGAGTATTTTCCGCAAAGGCACTATCGTGGCCGCCTCACGCTTGCTTGGCATCCCCGTGATTCTGCATTTGCATGCTGCACAGCTGCATCATTTCTACAGAGGGCTGCCTTCGCCGCTACAGGCTGCCACTCGCTGGATTTTCTCTCAGGCCACGCATTGCCTGGTACTCGGCAATGCTTCGCGCGAATTCGTCACGCATGAATTGCAGGTGCCCGCCAGCAAAATCGAGATTGTCACCAATGGCGTGCCCGCGCCCAGCCTGCCGCGCCGACTGTATAACGCAAACGAACCCAAGCGCATTCTGTTCCTCGGCAATCTGTCGGAACGTAAAGGGGTATCTGATCTATTGCATGCCGTAGCGACACCTGGCTTTGGTCACAACCTTACCGTTAGCCTGGCCGGCAGCGGCGATATTCCAACCTATCAGGCTCTGGCAGAAAAACTGGGGGTCAGCAGCTTTGTACGCTTTGAGGGCTGGGCTGACCAAGCCAAGGCCGCGCAATTGATTGCGGCTGCGGATGTGCTGGTGCTGCCCTCCTATGATGAAGGTTTGCCACTGGTCATTCTGGAAGCACTCGCCAACTCGGTGGCTGTCGTGTGCACGCCGGTCGGTGAAATTGGCTCCACCTTGAGCGATGGCTTGAATGCGCATTTTGTTACCCCGGGCGATATTCCCGGCATTGCAGCTGGCCTGCACAAAACCCTGTACGACGAGCAGTTCCGCGCCACGCTTGAAAGCAATGGCCGCCAGATCTATGAAGCACGTTTTTCCATGACGCGCTTCTTCGACAGTATTGCCGCCATCCACAAAAACACCTTTGGCATCTCGGCAGCCCCTGGCTTTGATCAAGCCGATGCAGGAAAAGCCAAATGATCAGTGATGCGAATGCCATCCCACGCGACACCTGCCTGCAAGCCAGTATTTGCATCATAGGTACGGGCGCTGCCGGCATTCCATTGGCACTCAAGCTATCCGGCCATGGGCTTTCGATTATTGTGCTTGAAGCTGGCTATCTGGCAGAGAACGCACAGACGCAATCGCTGTATGCCGGCGAAGTTGCTGATGAGCGGCTGCACAGCCCCCCGGATAAATATCGGCAACGTCGCTTTGGCGGCTCCACCGCCATCTGGGGCGGGCGCTGCATGCCCTTCGATCCGATCGATTTCGAAGCACGAGAATATCTGCCTGGCAGCGGCTGGCCCATTGCCTTTGATGAGCTCGCACCCTTCTATCCAGAGGCCAATAAATGGGCTGAGGCCGGGCAATATGAATACGATGCGGATGTGCTTTTTGGCACAGCTGAAGAAGCCATGTTTCAGGGCTTCACCAGCAAGACGCTAAGAACCAATAGTCTGGAACGTTTCTCCTGCCCCACCAACTTTGGGGCTCGCTACGAGAAGCGCTTGCGTCTGGCACCGGATATTCAGGTCTTGCTTGGGGCCAATTGCACAGGCTTGAAATTGGACCCAGATGCATCCGGCGTGCAGACGACTACTGTCGCTACGCTGGCCGGCAACCGCTTCTCGGTTACCGCCAACACGTTTGTGCTGGCCACTGGTGGTATTGAAACCGCACGTCTATTGCTGGCCTCAAATGATGTCTGCCCTGCTGGCATAGGCAATGCCCATGATCTGGTTGGTCGCAACTATATGTGCCACATTGCCGGCAATGTCGGCACACTGACCGTGAACGGCGACACCCGCAACGTGCGCCACGAGTATGAAACTTCGGCAGATGGCATTTACTGCCGGCGCCGCCTGTGCTTGAGCGAGGCTGAGCAAAAGCGTCTTGGCGTGGGCAATATGGTGGCGCGCTTGCACTTCCCGCGCATTGCAGACCCCAGTCATAAGATCGGCGTGCTCTCCGGCCTGTTTCTGGCCAAGAACTTCATTAGCTATGAATATGGCAAGCGGCTGAATGACGGCAAGTCCTCGTTTGGCACTTACGCCAAACATGCTTTGAATGTGGTCGGCGATGCCTGGGATACCAGCGCCTTTCTGACGCACTGGCTCAGGCGCCGTACTTTTGCCGAACGCAAGTTTCCATCGGTGATCTTGCGCAATCGCAGTAACCGCTTCAGCCTGGAAGTACATAGCGAACAATTCCCGAACCCGGATAGCCGCATCACACTCTCGGAAAAGCTGGATGACTTTGGTTTGCCACGGGTGAAAGTTGATTGGCGCTATAGCGCGGCGGATATTGAGTCGGTACGAAAAACGCTGGAGGCCTTTTCGCTGGAATTCGCCAAATCGAAAGTTGCGCGACTTGAATTTGATCCGGACACGCTTGAAGAGGACCTGACCCGTTTCGGCGCCTATGGTGGCCACCACATTGGCACAGCGCGCATGGGTGATGATGAAAAAGATAGCGTTGTCGATCGAAATTGCCGCGTCCATGCCACGCACAATCTCTTCATTGCCAGCAGCGCCGTCTTCCCCACCTCCAGCCAGGCCAACCCAACCTTGACGATTATTGCCATGAGTTTGCGTTTGGCCGACCATCTGCTGGCGCGGGAAAACATCATTACTAGACGGCCAGTCGAAACGGCGGCTACCGTATGAAAGTCCTGGTCCTCGGTGGCACCGGCCACATTGGTAAACATCTGCTGCAAAGAATGCTTGCTGAAAGCGACATTCAGCCGATCTGCGCCTCACGCGGCAAGCATGCAGGCCTGCCCTATATCTCCAGCATCCAGATCGACACGCGTGATGAGGCAGCGTTAACTCGAGCACTTGCCGGCATCGATTGTGTTGTCAATTGCGTAGCCGGTGATGGCCCATCCATCGCACAAGGGGCCGAGACGATAGTACGCAGCGCCATCGCAGCACACTGCCCGCGCATCGTGCATTTGAGCAGCATGGCTGTGTATGGGCGGACTGAAGCTTATATAGATGAATCCGCACCATTTGACCCGGAGCTGGGCTGGTATGCCCAGGCCAAATGTGTCGCCGAACAGGCGCTGGACGCATTTGTGGCAAAGGGCGGTACTGCGCTTGTTCTTCGCCCAGGTTGTGTTTATGGACCCGGCAGTCATTTGTGGGTGGGCCGTATCGGGCGTCTGTTGCAATCGGGTCGACTTGGCGATCTGGGTGTGCATGGAGATGGATGGAGCAATCTGGTACACGTAGATGATGTGTGTTCCGCAATTCTTGCTGCCATCCGGCTTCCCCTTGAAGCCGGCAGCCTGCTCAAATTTAATCTCGCGGCGCCGGATAGTCCGCGCTGGAACGAATACTTTACCGACCTGGCCATTGCCATCAAGGCCACACCGGTCCGTCGCGTCCCGCTACGGCAAATCAAAGCGGATGCATATATGGCGGGTCCCGTCATCAAGATCACGGAAAAAATTGCTGAACGGCTCAAGCTCGGTTCACGTGTATTGCCTGATCCCATCCCTCCGGCCTTGCTGCGATTTTTCGGGCAACACATACAACTCAATAGCAAACATGCAGAAAATACCTTGGGCCAGACATGGATTAAATATGCCGATGGTCTGATCGAATCTTCTGAAGCATTTCTTACAACACAGCGCTAACTGTTCAACTAGAGTGAATTTAAGTGCACCGCACCTCGGGGAAGCCATTGTGTCTGTCGTAACCAGCATTAAGACGATCTTCGCATGACGGGCCTCGCGCAATCGCCCACCAAAACCATATCGCTCCGCTGCGACATTCAGGCTTTACGTGGCTATGCGGTGCTGATCGT
>DATJIB010000089.1:0-2823 GCA_035493575.1 Rhodocyclaceae bacterium
CTTGACGAAAGGTCCCAGCTCTTTGCGATAAGCCGTGAAGGGATGGCCTGAGTAGAAGAAGCCCATGGCCTGCTTCTCCTGCAGCAATTGCTCACGCTCAGCCCACGGCGCGGCATTCACATATTGCGGTGCATGTGCCTCGGCATCGGCACCGCTATCAAACAGGCCGCTCTGCAAGGCATTGCGCTCGGCCTGATCGGCCGCTTCAATGGCAATACCGACCGAGGCAAACAACTTAGCGCGGTTGTTGTCGATTGAATCGAATGCACCGGCACGAATCAAAGCTTCAATCACGCGACGATTGGCCACGCGCTTGTCTACGCGGCTGCAAAAATCGAACAGGCTCTTGAACGGGCCACCGCTGGTTCGTGCTTTGACCAATGCCGACAACGCTGCTTCACCCGTGCCTTTGATGGCGCCGAGGCCGTAGCGTATGGTCGCGGCATCGGTTGGCTCAAAACGGATGGTGCTGGCATTGACGTCCGGTGGCAGGAACTTGATGTTGTTAGCCAGGCAATCCTGATAAAAAATCTGCACCTTGTCGGTGTCGGACATTTCAGACGACATCGTCGCCGCCATGAAGGCAGCCGGATAGTACTGCTTGAGCCAGCCTGTCTGAAACGCCACCAGCGCATACGCGGCCGAGTGTGATTTGTTGAAGCCGTACTCGGCGAATTTCTCCATCAAGTCGAACAGCTGGGTCGCCAGCTTGGGTTCGACGCCGCGCTTGGCCGCGCCATCGGTAAACAGCTGGCGATGCTCGGCCATTTCCTCGGGCTTTTTCTTACCCATGGCACGGCGCAGCATGTCGGCGCCGCCTAGCGTGTAGCCGGCCAGAATCTGCGCGACCAGCATCACCTGTTCCTGATAGACGATCACGCCATAGGTCGACTTGAGGATGGGCTCAAGATCCGGATGGAAATACCAGTCCGGATTGCCCTGGCCGCTCTGCACTTGCTGCTTCTTGCGGTTGATGAAGTCATCCACCATGCCCGAGCCAAGCGGACCCGGACGGTTCAGCGCCATCAGCGCGATGATGTCTTCAAAGGTATCGCCCTTGAGACGCTTTTCCAGATCCTTGGCCGAGCGCGATTCAGACTGGAACACGGCAGTGGTATTGCCCGCTGCGAACAGACCGTAGGTGGCCTTGTCATTGAGCGGAATATCTTCGAGGCGGAAATCAGCCTTGCTTGGGTCAAGCCTTTTCACGAACTCGACGGCTTCATCTAGAATCGTCAGCGTGCGCAGACCCAGAAAGTCGAACTTCACCAAGCCAACTTTTTCGACATCGTCCTTATCGAACTGCGACACGACCGAGTCGGTGCCCTGCGCCGCATAGAGCGGGCAGAAGTCAGTCAGTTTGCCCGGAGAAATCAGCACACCCCCTGCGTGCATGCCGACGTTACGGGTCATGCCCTCGAGCTTGATGGCCAGCTCCCACAGCTCGGCAATTTCTTCCTCAGCCTCCACGCGCGCGCGCATCTGAGGCTCTTTCTCAGCCGCTTCGGTCAGGTTAATGCCAAGCTCGTTCGGAATCAGCTTGGCAAATTGATCAACGAAGTTAAACGGTAGATCGAGCACCCGACCCACGTCGCGAATTACGGCCTTGGCCGCCATGGTGCCGAAGGTGGCGATCTGCGATACGGCGTGATGACCGTACTTGTCCTTGACGTAATTGATAACGCGATCGCGCCCGTCCTGACAGAAGTCGATGTCGAAGTCGGGCATGGAAACCCGTTCCGGGTTCAGGAAGCGCTCGAACAGCAAGTCATATTCGAGCGGATCGAGGTCGGTAATACCCAGCGAATACGCCACCAGGGACCCGGCACCGGAACCGCGGCCTGGGCCAACTGGCACGCCATTGGCCTTGGCCCAGTTGATAAAGTCGGCCACGATCAGGAAGTAGCCAGGAAAACCCATCTGCTGGATGATGCCGATCTCGAACTCGAGGCGCTCGGCATAGCGTGGCCGCTCCGCATCGCGCTTGGCGACATCGGGATAGAGCTGTTCCAGACGTTGTTCCAGCCGCTCGCGCGACTGCAAGGCCATGAAATCGTCCAGCGTCAGGCCATCCGGTGTCGGGAACAATGGCAACTTGGGTTTGCCCAATTCAATCGAGACATTGCAGCGCCGTGCAATTTCAATGCTGTTTTCTAGCGCTTCCGGATAATCAGCAAAGAGCTCGACCATTTCGGCCTGCGTCTTGAAGTATTGCTCTTCGTGGAAGTTCTTGGGGCGGCGCGTATCTGAGAGCACATATCCTTCGGCGATACAGGTGCGCGCTTCGTGTGCCTTGAAATCTTCACGATCCATGAACTGGATCGGATGGGTGGCGACCAGCGGCAAAAACAGTTCGCCGGCAAGTTGAGCACTGGCTTGCACCAACATCTCCTGCTGCGGAGAGCCATTCTTGCCTTGCGGACGCTGTACTTCAATGTAGAAATTCGACGGGAACAACCCGGCCCAGAGGCGGGCACGCAGCACCGCGTCGGCGCCCTTGCCAGCCAGCAGCATCTGTCCGATATCTCCAAAAGGCCCGCCCGACAAGGCAATCAGATTGCTGTTATCGCCACTGGCCAGTGCCTCATACGGAATTTCAGGGCGTCCAGTGGTGCGGTCACCTTTGTAGGAAAGCGAGAGCAGGTCGCACAAGCGCAGATAACCATCACGGTTCTTGGCCAGCAAGAGCAGACGCGAGGCTCTATCCTGCCCGTCTGGGTCACCAATCCAGGCATCGCAACCGATCACGGGCTTCAGGCCCTTGCCGCGCATGCCCGAGTAGAACTTGACCATGCCAAACATATTGGTCAAATCAGTCAGCGC
>DATJIB010000090.1:0-6987 GCA_035493575.1 Rhodocyclaceae bacterium
CAGCACGCGGCGCTTCTTGTTTATTTTCTCTCTATTTCAAAAGTAATTGAATCCATCTTCAAAATCAGAGTCCATACCCTCACATTTTTGGCAGCATGGATATTGTTCATTACGAGCCCCGGCCTGATCGGTGACGTATACAAGCTGGAGACCATTGTCGGCACCGTCTCAATGTTTTTTGGTGGGCTGGCGCTGATTGTTCTATCACGATGGGAATGCAACAGGACACAATTCGGGGCAACAATTTTTGTGTTGCTTTACGCTTTCTCTATATTTGCAAAGGAAGATTTTATCCTGCCACCACTTTTTCTCCTCGGTTGGTACCTGGTTAGAGACGGAGAATGGAGGCGACAGATTGCCGACCATAAATGGCTATTATCTTCAGTAGTACTTTTGCTGGTTTTTTTTGTTATTTTTAATAAGTTTATCATTCCAGGACGCTCCTTCATGGAGCCGGTTGATGAAGCAAAAAGCCCCTATTTCATGACATTGAATCCGATAAGCATGGCCAAAGTCGCTTATTACTATTTTGCTGAAGAGGGTCGCCATATAAGGGTACTGAGCCTGTTTTATGCGATTACCACATTGGTAGCTCTGGCTCTTAGGAAAAAATGGAAAGAAACGCTATTGATTGCATTAATGGTGTCCGGTCTGATGGCACCCTATCTCATCATGCCAAACCATAAATTCTCGTATTACGCAGTCAAATGGTGGGCTTGGCAGGCTATTGCTTCCCTGATTCTCATCCAGATGATTTTTCCCAAAAGAGAAGCCATAGTCACTGCACTGATCGGCGTCATCGTGTTAGCGCCCGCGCTGATAAACCTGAGCTGGCACAGGGGAACTGCCTGGAATCAAGGTGCCTATTTTCGCGACCAATTTGCCAAGTCGAAAAATGTCCAAAGGACGCTTGTAAATAATAGAAGCAGGCTCAACCAGTATAAGCGCGTTGCGGTAGTAGGGATTGGGACTGGACAGATAGAGCACGCAGCTTGGCAGGGCAATGGAGAAACGTCTTTTTATCTCCGAGAGGACTTAGAATTGACCCCTCACTGGGTTTTGTTTGTTAAGTCGGATGGCCCCGGATATATCATTGACCCCGAGAATTCCGAAATCTCCAAATCGGGCGCCAATGTCATGGTGAAAAACATTGACACTCTCAATCAGTACAAAGACATGCCACGACTTATCTTTAACCCTGACGGCACCGGTACTTTTGCTTCGGTCACCCCTTAAACCAAAACGACACCGTGATATCTTTGATCTTCCCCAAGAAAGTCTCACTTTGATTAACGCAGGAATGTCAAATGTGGGTTGATCTGGATGGATCGTGCGCTCAGATTTTTTCAAGTACAACGTTCGCTGCATTTGGCGGGAGAATTTTTGCCATTTCAACCGGCGCCTTCAACTCTACGCGCTGGGATGGTGGTGGCGAATTGAAAGCGCGCGTTGTAAGCCCTGGTCAGAGCGTGTTGGCGTTTGGCTGCTGGCACATGGCGATTCAGATGAGAAAGGGGTGACCCGGTGACAGAACCAGTGGAACAATCACCCCATATGCTGTTTACGAAACGCTCGATTGGCCTACTCGGTATTGGCCTGGTTGCAGCCGGCTTGTTGTTCACCGATATTTTCAAAGCTCTTCCTGCAACGGCATCTGCTCAAAATGCACTAATACTGTTGCTGCTGCTGGCCGCCACCGGAATTATACGTACGCTGACTCCTCTGCGTTTCGTCGACGCCATGCCATTGGTCATGCTGCTAGTGGCGCTCCGGTATCTTGGCGCCATTCCGATACTGGCCGTGCTGCTGATCCTTGGAGCCGCCATCGTCATCGGCAACTTTTTCAATTTGGGGTTGGGGAAACTGGGCCGCGCGAGTTCGTCGATCTGCGGAATCGCGATGCTGACCGCGGCCACTGGCTGGCTATTGCCGTTTCCGATACATTTTTTCCTTGTCTACTTGCTTGTACTTGGGGCCATTGCGATAGCTGGCCGCCGATCTCTATTGCATACCTTTGGATGCTTCGCGCACCAATGGCGTCAGGCCACAAGATCTGCGCCACTAACCGCGGCCTTCGCGATCACCGCTGTTGCGCTTTGTGCAATTGCGCTGCTGCCTCCAACCATACAGTTTGACGACCTGGCGTTGCATCTGCTGTTGCCCGAACAACTTGTAACCATCGGTCACGACAAGATGGATGTGGCTTCACAGGCTTGGGCAACCGCGCCTTGGGCATCGGATGTACTGCAAGGATATGTCGCTGTCCTCAGTGGCAGGGAGAGTCGCGGTGCGGCCAACGGCCTCTGGCTAGTGCTGACTCTTCTCATGCTATGGAATTTGGGGGCCGAAGTTGGGCTCAAAGCCAGCTTGCGCTGGTTCGCAATATCGCTTTACGCCACATTGCCCCTTGTGACTGCGGTGTACGGCGGGATGCAGGCCGAGACGGCCATTACCGCTACCGCGTTGACACTAGTCACATTGACCGCGCGGATGGTTCGAGCACGCAACGGCCGTGCGCTGCCGGCTTTCATGGTGGTCAGTGGTCTATTGATGGCATTGAAACCAACCCAGGCACTGCTTGTCGTCCCCTTGGCTTTAGTAGTACTCGTGCACATTGGGCCAAGAAACTTCTTGACGGGCGCAATCCCACGCCTGCCGATCGCACTTCTCATTTGTGGCTCAAGCTATTTTTATGCTTGGTATATCACCGGCAACCCCATCTTCCCCCTGTTCAATGGTGTGTTTCGTTCGCCTTTCGCCTCGCCAACGAATCTCGATGATCCGCGATGGCATCAAGGGCTTTCATGGGACAGCCTCTGGCAGCTCACTTTCCACACCCAGAACTACCTGGAAAGTTTTTCTGGCGCTTTCGGTTTCACCCTGCTGGCACTTGTCGGCTGTGTACTACTGGGACTGCTGCTACCACGGATTCGTTACCTGATCCTAGGTCTGCTATGCAACCTCGTCAGCGCGTTCGCTGCCATCCAATATGCGCGCTACATTCTGCCAGCGATAGTTCCCCTCATTCCGTTGGCTTTGCTGGCTTGGCAACATATCAAGCTGCAAAGAGTGGGGGAGCTAGTATTGGCGGGGGTGGCCATACTCAATTCAGCCTTCATCCCCAACTCCAGCTATATGCTGACTAACGGCCTATATTGGACGCTGCTTGGCAATATCAACCGGTCGCCGGCCGAAACCAGCGCACTGATTGAACGCAAATATGCCGTCGAGAATCTGGTCGCACAACATCTTTCGCTTGCATTTCCGCAGGGGTATTCACTTTACTTGGCTTATCCCGCACGCCCTTTCACCGCCCCATTTCAGGGGCAGGCCTTGGCACCTTCGGTGTATGACCCCGGTCTCCAGTTAGCCGCGACGAAGGCTGATGAGGACCCTACCGGCAATGCTTGGCTGGGGCTGTTCGAGCGCACGGGCATGACGCACGTGCTGACCTTTGGGCCAGTCAAAGGCGCGCTAGGCGCCTCATTGCGGCATGCCGATGCCATTAACGAGCTGACCGTCGGAAACGCTACGCTATGGCGTTTGTGCGGGTCGGACTGCGCCTTAGTAAGCCCTCACTTGCTTGATCGACGCGACCTGAGCAAACAGCTGTTTCCATGACAGTATGGTCCCGCCAGTTTCCTTTTTATTCGGCATCGACGACATGATCCAGATCATGTCGTCGATTCTGGCGTCTCGGTCAGTTTTGACGGACGCGGATATTACGATGGCCAATGTCGGAGAACAGATATGCGACGTCCATGCCGACTCCATTCTGATCGAGACACTCTCCCGCTTCCTAATTGTAGAGCGTTACGAACATCTTGCCGCTTCCATGCTATCCGAATCACCTTGATGCTAATCAGCATGTGACGATAGGTGTGGTGTGGCCAACGAGGCCGACGCCTTCGGCAACTCTTGCAGCGATTTCTTTCTCCCTTTCAAAGTTCTGCATCAACAGATGGACCAAGCAGTGAAACTGGAATCTCCCGCCATCGCCGTCGTCATACCCTGCTATCGGGCAGGTCATCTGGTAATGAAAGTGATTGAGGGAATCGGGCCAGAGGTAGGTTGGATCTTCGTCGTCGATGACGCCTGCCCCTTGGAAACCGGAAAATTGGTCCGGGCCGAATGCAAGGATCCGCGTGTGCGAGTAATTCAGCATACGCTAAACCAGGGGGTGGGAGGAGCGACCGTCACCGGTTACAAGGCAGCTATGGACACTCCTGCAAAAATCGTGATCAAGCTCGACGGCGATGGACAGATGGATCCCGGCCTCATCCCCAATCTCGCACGCTTGATCCAGATCGGCCGTGCCGACTATGTCAAAGGCAATCGTTTCCATCGCATCACTGATATTTCAGGAATGCCTCTGGTGCGCCTGCTCGGCAATGCCATTTTGTCCTTCCTGACAAAGCTGTCCAGCGGCTACTGGCAGCTATTCGATCCGACCAACGGCTTCACCGCGATCCAACGTGAGGTGCTGGCTGAAATGAATCTAGACTCGCTCGCCAAGCGTTATTTTTTTGAATCAGATGTACTCTACAATCTCAACCAACTCCGCGCAGTGGTCGCGGAGATGCCCATGCATGCCATTTACGGCGACGAGCCTTCCAGCTTAAAACCGATGCGTGTGATCGGCGCATTCCTCAAAGGCAACCTCCGTAACTTCTTACGGCGTATCGCATATACCTACTTCATCAGGAATTTCTCGCTGGCCTCACTCGAATTGCTGATGTCGCTGCCGCTGATCCTTTTCGGCGTCTGTTATGGGCTGGTGCATTGGATACATTCCATACAAAGCGCGGTACCGGCGGCGGCGGGGGTTGTGATGGCCGCTGCGTTACCGCTGATCATCGGTACGCAGTTACTGCTTTCTTGGCTCAACTTTGACGTATCACAACAACCGGTGCAGCCGATCCATCCATTGATTGCTTCGTGCCAACCATGAAGACCCGCCGTCATATTGCTGCCTTCGCATGGCTCTCGCTGCTCGCTTCAGGTTGTACGTCGCAATCGTCCGGACTGCATAACCGTCATGAAATACTTGGGGCAGGCCTGCTGAGCGGACAGGGTGATGGTTTCGCACTGGAAGGGATCACCTTCCTCGTCACGCCAGCCTCGATCCGGGCATGTGAGCACCCTGATCTCCGAATGAGTGCGGAAGTGATGTGGAATGCGCAAATCGCCGGCGTCAAGAACGTAGCTATCTGGATCAGCAATGGTGCATCGCCCCCCAAGAAATGGTTGTCTGGCCATTCGAGTGGGAGCGCAAAAACCGGCGAGTGGGTTGTGAACAACTCGACGCTGCAAATGACCGATGATGACAGCGGTGCGATCCTAGCCGTGCGCCGCGTCTATGTGGTGCAATGCCTTGATGATTTGCCATCTGCCACACAATAAGCTCGGTTAAGCATCACGTTTCTCAAGAACCCACACACTGATGTCAGAGTGAAATATCTTGAGAAACGGTATTAGCAAGAAGACACCAGCCGCGATGGTGAAAGATCTCATCCTAGATGCGTCGCTAGCGTAGTGAATTCGCTCATAGAGACCATTTGTCAACACAGACGGCAGGGAACGGTGGGCCATTACCCTGAAACCCGACGCCGCGGCTATTTTTTCCATAGATTCGCTATCGAAATAATAGAGATGCGGTGATGGAAGTCCGACCTGCCACATGCGATGAAATGCTCCCGTTCGACCTGCCTTGGCAAACAGTTTGGAAAGACGATAGAACAATCCGCGTCTATCTGGCGCGTTGATCACTACGATACCATCGTCCGGCGAGCGCGCAGCGCATTCCTTGAGCACACTCTTCACATCGGGGATATGTTCGAGTACATCATTGAACACTATGACGTCGAACTTTTCCCATGTGTCCAACGCTGCCGGGAAGTATCCCTTCCTAACAGGCAGATTTCGTTGTTGAGTGCTACTCGCAATTGCGTTGTCAGGCTCAAGGCCGAGGACATCATATTGCGCCATGGCCTTCTCGGTGAACCACCCATGTGCGCAGCCAACATCCAACAGCTTCGGCCTCTCACTCGCCTCTGCACGCACACGAACGCATGCTCTCAGCCACCCGAGTAGGGCGTCGAAGTTATGGTCACGTATCGGTTTCAGCGCCCTTTCTCGTTCCATTTCATCGATGGAATCGAGCTCATTGATCTTGGGACTCAGCGTCGACCGCTCGAATCCACAGTTGTGACAGACAAGATGCCAATCTTCGATTCCGACAGACATTATAGAATCGCAAGCATCACATCGCGCAATCGATTTGCTCACGAATCAAAATCCCTCGAACATATAATGATGCCGACAGCAATGACGACGGCACCCACAATCGTTGAAAGACGCAGCCGTTCTCCCAAGAAGAGTGCCGACAAAACTGGCACAAAGAAGAAGCTCAATCCATAGAACGGAAATGCGCTGGACAGCGGAACTTTGGAAAGGATGACGAGCCACGCCATGGTGGCAATGCCATAGACGGTAAGCGCGCTTATAAGCGGCAGAGAAAAATAGGTGGATGGGTTGCCGAAGTCCAGGGTGTCAGAGGCCAGCTTGAAAAGCACTTGGCCTACCGAAAGTGCGGCAACCGTTCCAACAATCATTGCGACATTTTGGAAATTCACCGTTTGAGTATATCTCAGCTTTTAGCGGGCGGCGAAGCAGAAATTCCCAATCATCTGGTCATCCCGCACTGCCACTAGAACATGTGGATACGCCGTGTGCCCGCAAGTCGCGACATGGATGATTCAGGGAACTCCTGATTTCAAGGATGGTAATAACCACGTCGCGCAAGACGCGCCGCGTGGCGCCTGCCCATACGAAACAAGGCGGGCAACAGACCGCCTTGCGGCTCGCGACGCAGCCAGAGACTACCCCCGCCCAATAGCCGGCCATCAAACAGATCACGCACCGCCTCCTCGTGATTGATTATAGCCAAAGCGCATCCGAACACGATCCGGAACTTTGAGTTGAACG
>DATJIB010000091.1:0-4824 GCA_035493575.1 Rhodocyclaceae bacterium
GGCATTCCACGGCCAGGCGAAATATCTCTGGCGCATAATGGTGTGCTGTTTCTGGATGAACTTGCCGAATTCGACCGCAAAGTGCTGGAAGTATTACGCGAACCATTGGAATCTGGCCATATCACCATCTCACGTGCGGCCAGGCAGGCCGATTTTCCTGCCAGCTTTCAATTGCTGGCAGCGATGAATCCTTGCCCTTGCGGTTATCTGGGGCACCACAATAACAAGTGCCGTTGCACACCGGACCAAGTATCACGCTACCGGGCGAAGATTTCCGGGCCTCTCCTCGACCGTATTGATTTGCACATAGAAGTACCGGCCCTGCGCGAAGATGAGCTGACGACAGCGGCCTCAGGTGAGGCTAGCGCCAGTATTCGCCAACGCGTTGAACAGGCACGCAAGATGCAGATAGCGCGTCAGGGCAAGGCCAATTTCCTCTTAACCACTAAGGAAATTGATCAGCATTGCCTGACCGATGACGCCGGCATGAGCTTGCTGAAACAGGCTATCAGCCGGCTCAATCTCTCTGCCCGCGCCTATCACCGCATATTAAAAGTAGCGCGTTCCATCGCCGACCTGGCTGGTGAGACTGGCATTAAATCAGCCCATATTGCAGAAGCCGTGCAGTATCGGCGTTACGAGCTTTAGCCATGTCGCACGAACTGAAAGGTTGGTTAGAAGAGAAGCGCTCTGCCCATTTGTATAGAGTGATTGCCGACAGCGAAAAGGTAGCTTCGCGCCAGCAACTTTTCTCACAACTGGCGCAGGAAGCCGAAAATCAGTCGCAATTGTGGGCAGGGCTGGCGCAAAAAGCCGGACAGCAAGTTCCGGGTAATTATCGACCCGAGTTTAGGGCCAGAATCGTAGCATGGCTTATTGCAAATTTGGGTGCTGGCAATATCAAACCCATACTTGCTGCGACGAAAATACGCGGCTTATCGGTCTACAGTAATAGCAGAAAAATGGGTTACCACCCTGCCCCAAGCTCAATTGACGAGGTGGGCGCCAGCCATCGAGGCGCAAGTACTAGCGGTGGTTTGCGAGCGGCTGTATTTGGCGCCAATGATGGGCTGGTCTCCATCGCCTGTCTGGTCATGGGGGTGGCAGGAGCTGCCAGCAGCAACAGCACCATATTACTTACGGGGATTGCCGGTCTGCTTGCCGGAGCATTTTCCATGGCCGCTGGCGAATATATTTCCATGCGTTCGCAGCGCGAAATGTTTGAGTATCAAATAGGCTTGGAACGTGACGAGCTGGCGCAATATCCAGAGGAAGAGGCAGAGGAATTGGCCTTGATTTATGTCGCGCGAGGCATGCAGGAGGATGAGGCTCAAAGCTTAGCACAGCGCATGATCGCTGACCCGGAGCTGGGGCTGGATACCCTGGCTCGTGAAGAACTGGGCCTCAACCCTGAAGAGCTGGGATCACCGGGATTGGCTGCTTTAGCATCATTTTTTGCGTTTACCAGCGGCGGCCTGATTCCGTTGCTGCCTTATCTTGTTTCACTCAAACAGTTCAACTTGCAGGCATCTATCACCTTAACCGCGCTAGCCTTATTTGGCGTGGGCGCAGTCTTGTCTTTATTTACTGGCCGTAGCCCCCTGCGAGGCGGGCTGCGTATGCTGTTGATCGGTGGTGCCGCAGGCTTGCTCACTTACGGCATAGGCAATTTGATGGGCGCTAGCATTTCCTAAAAAGTGTGCGCTAACTTGCTCTCGCTGCAAACCGCATAAACACAGAATGCAGTGGTGTTTCAATACATTCAGCTAGTCTATAATCTCACTGTTGAAACCGGCCTCATTGCTCATGTTGGCCGGTTATTTTGCTTTTTGAAAGTATGAAATGAAACAAGACGTTATTTCTGCCACCGAAACCCTACTGCGCGATCTGCTCGCCCAACGCATCCTGATTCTGGATGGCGCCATGGGGACCATGATCCAGCAGTACAAGCTCACTGAGCAGGATTATCGTGGCCAGCGTTTTGCCGATTTCAAAGCACCGGCTGGCGAGCGCGAACTGTTCGTCAAAGGCAATAACGAGCTGTTGACCTTGACCCAGCCGCATATCATCCAGGAGATACACGAGCAGTATCTGGCAGCAGGTGCTGACATCATCGAGACCAATACCTTCGGCGCCACCAGTGTCGCGCAAGATGATTACCACATGGCGCATCTGGCTTACGAGATGAACCTGGAAGCCGCCAAACTGGCGCGCGCCGCCACTGATAAATACAGCACGCCGGATAGGCCGCGCTTCGTCGCTGGCGCACTCGGGCCCACTCCTAAAACCGCGTCGATTTCACCGGATGTCAACGACCCTGCAGCACGTAACGTGACCTATGACCAGCTGGTTGCAGCCTATCTTGAGCAGACGCGCGGGCTGGTTGCAGGTGGTGTCGATATCCTCATGGTCGAGACCATTTTCGATACACTGAATTGCAAAGCTGCCCTGTTCGCCATCGATGCATTCTTTGAAGAGACCGGCCAGCGTTTACCCATCATGCTTTCCGGTACCGTCACGGATGCATCTGGCCGTATTCTATCCGGCCAGACCGTGTCTGCTTTCTGGAATTCAGTTCGCCACGCCAAACCGCTGACCATAGGCCTCAATTGCGCCTTGGGTGCCGCCTTGATGCGGCCTTATGCGGAAGAGTTGGCGCAGATCGCCGACACCTATGTCTGTATCTACCCGAATGCCGGCCTGCCCAATCCGATGTCCGACACCGGCTTCGATGAGAAGCCGAAAGATACTTCATCGCTGCTTAAGGAGTTTGCCGAAAGCGGGTTCGTCAATATTGCCGGTGGCTGCTGCGGTACCACACCCGCCCATATTCAGGCGATTGCTGAGGAAGTCAGGAGCATCCCGCCACGCCGCGTACCGGAACATCATCACGTTACCCGGCTGGCCGGCCTGGAGCCATTTGTCATTGATGAGGATTCGCTATTCGTCAACGTCGGCGAACGTACCAACGTCACCGGTTCCAAGGCGTTTGCGCGGCTGATTCTGAATGGCCAGTTTGACGAAGCATTGGTGGTTGCACGCCAGCAAGTAGAGAACGGCGCTCAGGTCATCGATATCAACATGGATGAAGGCATGTTGGACGCGGTTGCCGCCATGACGCATTTCCTCAACCTGGTTGCCTCGGAACCGGATATCGCACGCGTGCCCATCATGATCGACTCATCCAAATGGTCGGTGATCGAGGCTGGCCTCAAGTGCGTGCAGGGCAAGGCCATTGTCAACTCGATTTCAATGAAAGAAGGCGAGGCGGAATTCCTGCGCCAGGCCAGGCTCTGCCGCCGTTATGGTGCGGCGGTTATCGTCATGGCATTTGACGAAAAAGGCCAGGCCGATACCTTCGAGCGCAAGATCGAGATCTGCAAGCGCGCCTATGACCTGCTAGTGCAGGAAATCGACTTCCCGCCGGAAGATATCATTTTCGACCCCAACATCTTCGCCATCGCCACGGGTATCGAGGAGCACAACAATTACGCCGTCGATTTCATCAACGCCACGCGCTGGATTAAGGAAAACTTGCCCTACGCCAAGATTTCCGGCGGCGTGTCGAATGTGAGCTTCAGCTTCCGCGGCAACGATCCTGCGCGCGAGGCCATTCATACAGTGTTCCTCTATCACGCCATCAAGGCTGGCATGACCATGGGTATCGTCAACGCCGGCATGATGGGTGTCTATGACGACCTCGCGCCGGAATTGCGCGAGCGAGTAGAAGACGTGGTGCTGAACCGTCGGCCGGATGCCACCGAGCGCATGATCGAGTTTGCCGCCACTTTGACTGCTGGCGGCAAGAAAGAAGCTTCCATACTGGAATGGCGCGGCACGCCGGAAAATCCGCTGCCCGTTGAAAAGCGCCTGGCGCATGCCATGGTGCACGGCATTACCGAATTCATCGTCGAGGATACCGAAGAGGCTCGTCAGCAGGTCATGGCACGGGGCGGTCGGCCGATCCATGTGATCGAAGGCCCGCTCATGGATGGCATGAATATCGTCGGCGACCTGTTTGGCCAGGGCAAGATGTTCCTGCCGCAGGTGGTGAAGTCGGCACGCGTCATGAAACAAGCCGTTGCCCACCTGATCCCGTTCATCGAGGAAGAAAAGCTGCTCGAAGAGAAACGCACCGGTGTCGTCGCCAAGCCCAAGGGCAAGGTGGTCATTGCCACCGTCAAGGGTGATGTACACGACATCGGCAAGAACATCGTCTCGGTGGTATTGCAGTGCAATAACTTCGAGGTGGTGAACATGGGCGTCATGGTGCCTGCCTCGGAGATACTGGCCATGGCCAAGGCTGAGAATGCCGACATCATCGGCCTCTCAGGCCTCATCACGCCATCATTGGAAGAAATGGCGCATGTTGCGCGCGAAATGCAGCGTGACCCGCATTTTCTCGGCCTTAAAACGCCATTGCTGATCGGCGGTGCAACGACGTCACGCGCGCATACCGCGGTCAAGATTGCGCCCCATTATGAAGGCCCGGTGATTTACATTCCGGATGCTTCGCGCTCGGTTTCCGTGATGCAATCGCTGCTTACACCGGAACAACGAGACACTTTCATTGAAGAGGTAGCCGCGGATTATGATCGTGCCCGCACCCAGCACGCCAATAAGAAAGGCACGCCTTTGGTGACGCTGGCAGAAGCACGCGCCAATAAAGCCAAGCTCGAGTTCAGCGGACCATTCGCACCAATAGCCCCCAAGTTTATCGGCCGTCGGGTTATCAACAACATGGATTTGTCGGTACTGGCTGAGTACATCGACTGGGGGCCGTTCTTCCAGACCTGGGATCTGGCAGGCTTCTATCCGGCGATA
>DATJIB010000092.1:0-5975 GCA_035493575.1 Rhodocyclaceae bacterium
GCGGCCACCGCGACCAGTGCCTTCAATCGTTGCTGGATCAACACCCTTTTCAGCAATCAATTTTTTCGCCGCCGGCATTACCACTGGTGCGGCAGCTGAGGTAGCTGTGGGCTTGTTCGCAGAAGCCGATGCAGGAGCCGCCGATGCTTTGCCTGCCGGAGCAGCTGCAGCAGCTTTGGCTTCAGTATCCAGTCGTGCAATCACTTCACCAGAAACGACTGTTGCGCCATTGCCTTTTAAAACCTCAACGATCACCCCATCGGCGGGTGCTGGCAATTCCAGCACGACCTTGTCGGTTTCGATGTCGATCAGATTCTCATCCCGCGTCACCGCGTCACCCGGCTGCTTGTGCCAAGTCACCAGCGTTGCTTCAGCCACGGATTCTGATAACTGCGGCACCTTCACTTCGATCAACATGTGTATCTCCCTGAACTTGCTTTTTGGGTACTCAATTGGATGTGCATGTATTGCTTAATGCGGAGGATTCAACTTGCCGAATGCGCCTTCGATGACGGCCTTTTGCTGCGCATGATGCTTGGCGTAATAACCCACCGCTGGCGAAGCCGAAGCCGGACGGCTGACCAGGAACAGCTCCTGACCCGAGGTTACGGTGCGGGCAATGTGATAACGCGAAGCCAGCCAATACCAGGCGCCCTGATTGCGCGGCTCTTCCTGGCACCAGACGATCTCCTTGGCATTCGGCCACTTCTGCAGCTCGGCCTGGATCGCATCATTCGGGAAGGGGTACAGCTGCTCCAGGCGCAGCACTACCGTGTTATCAATTTTCTGTTCACGCCGGTGCGCCATTAACTCGTAGTAAATCTTGCCGGAGCAGAACACCACGCGTTCGACTTTTTTGGGATCAAGCGCATCGACTTCACCAATCACGGTACGGAAACCGCCCTGGGCCAACTCATCCAAGCTCGACACTGCGTCCTTATGCCGCAGCAAGGACTTCGGTGTGATGATGATCAAAGGTTTGCGCACCTTACGCAGCATCTGACGACGCAGCAGATGAAAGATTTGCGCTGGGCTCGAAGGCACGCAAACCTGCCAGTTCATCTCTGCGCACAAACTCATATAACGCTCGATACGTGCGGATGAGTGTTCAGGTCCTTGCCCTTCGTAGCCATGCGGCAGCATCAGAGTCAGACCGGATAGACGCCCCCACTTGGCTTCGCCGGAGGAAATGAACTGGTCAATCACAACCTGCGCACCATTGGCAAAGTCGCCGAACTGAGCTTCCCATACAGTCAATTCGGTCGGTGAAGCGGCTGAGTAACCATACTCAAACGCCAGCACTGCTTCTTCCGACAGTACCGAATCGATGACGATAAATGGCGCCTGCTTGGGATCAATATTCTGCAGCGGCACATAGCTGCCGATGTCCCACTTCTCGCGATTCTGATCGTGCAGCGTGGCATGGCGATGGAAGAAAGTGCCGCGCCCGACGTCTTCGCCGGAAACACGCACGCCGTAGCCCTGCATGAGTAGGGTGGCGTAAGCGAGGTTTTCACCCATGCCCCAATCCAGGGGCGCCTTGCCCTCGCCCATCAGGCGTCTATCGTCAATCACCTTCTGCACCCGCGGGTGCAAGGTGAAGCCTGGCGGCGTAGTGGTAAGCGCCGTAGCCATGCGCTGCAGCTCAGGAATCGGTACAGCCGTCTTGCACTCATCGGTATATTGCTGGCCGACGAACGGCGTCCAATCGATGGCCAGCGTCACCGGATGATTGGTCAGCACCGGGTTGTAGAGCAGCTCGCCGCGATCCAGCGCTGCGCGGTAATCCTTGATCACCTGATCCGGCTCTTCGGCTGTACACACGCCTTGGCCAATGAGTTTGTCGGCATACAGCTGACGCGTGCCCGGGTGAGCCTGAATTTTTTTGTACATCAATGGCTGCGTCACCATAGGCTCATCCTGCTCGTTATGGCCGAGCTTGCGGAAACAGACCAAGTCGATGACGACGTCGCTTTCAAACTGCTGGCGGAATTCCATCGCCAGCTGCGTGACATAGGCAACGGCTTCGGGGTCATCACCATTGACGTGGAAAATCGGCGCATCGATCATCTTGAAGATGTCGGTGCAATAGGTTGACGAACGATAGTCACGTGGATCGGAAGTGGTAAAGCCGATCTGGTTATTCACCACGATATGGATCGTGCCGCCGGTGCCGTAGCCACGCGTTTTGGAGAAGTTCAACACTTCCTGATTGACGCCCTGCCCGGCCACTGCGGCATCGCCATGCAGGATCACCGGCAATACATGATTGCCGTTCTTGTCGCCACGGCGACGCTGGCGCGCATAGACGGAACCCTCAACCACCGGATTGACGATTTCCAGATGCGAAGGATTGAAGGCCAGGCTCAGGTGTATCGGGCCACCGGCGGTGGAGATATTCGACGAGAAACCCATGTGGTATTTCACGTCACCTGAAGTCAGCTCTTCCGCGTGCTTGCCTTCAAATTCAGAGAACAAATCCTTGGGCGCCTTGCCCAGCGTATTCACCAGTACATTGAGGCGACCGCGGTGGGCCATGCCGACCACGATTTCCTGCACACCCAGTTTGCCAGCGGTCTGTACCAGTTCATCCAGCGCCAGAATGGTGGACTCGCCACCTTCCAGTGAGAAACGTTTCTGGCCGACGTACTTGGTATGCAGATAACGCTCCAGCGTTTCTGCGGCGGTCAGGCGTTCAAGGAAATGACGCTTACGTTCCGGCGTATAAGTCGGGGTGGCACGAATCGGCTCGAAGCGCGATTGAATCCAGCGCTTCTGCGCCACATCCGCGATATACATGTACTCGACACCGATACTGCCGCAGTAGGTCTGACGCAGGCCGTCGATGATTTCACGCAGCGTGGCATTTTCACCGACACCCGAAAACGAACCGGCACTGAAAGCATGGCTGAGATCAGACTCGGTAAAACCGTAGAAGGAGGGTTCCAGCTCGGCGATATTCGGGCGCTCGGCACGCTTGAGCGGATCAATTTGCGCCCAGCGATTGCCGAGGAAACGATAGGCCGAGACCAGACGGAAGACGCCATGTTGCTTGCCGTCTTCGGCAATGTTGGGGCGCTGCTGCGGACGCAACTCACCTTCCTTGGCGCGTTGCGCAAACGAGGCCACGATGGGCGCATGTGCCACATCCGGTCCGGTGTAATTACCGGCGGCGGGCAAGCTGGAGAGCTTGTCAAAGTAATCGCGCCAGGCCGGTTCGACCGAGGCCGGATTTACCAGATAGGCTTCGTAGAGTTCTTCAATGAACGGGGCATTGGCGCCGAACAGATAAGAGTTGGACAGCATCTGCAACATGATGACACCTCATTCCCAATAGCCACACAGCGACAAACTGCTTAACCCGAGACGAGCGACTCGTCTCGGGGTTTATTTCTTAACGCTTAGGCACGTCCCGACGCGCAGCACCGATATACAACTGACGCGGACGACCAATCTTGTATTCAGGATCGGTCAGCATTTCTTCCCATTGCGTCATCCAGCCGACCGTACGCGCCAGCGAGAAGATGCAGGTGAACATGGCGGTTGGAATGCCTAGCGCACGCTGCACGATGCCAGAATAGAAATCGACGTTCGGATACAGCTTGCGCTCAACGAAGTAGCTGTCTTCCAGCGCAATCCGTTCAAGTTCCTTGGCCAGCTTGAACAGTGGATCATTGCCCAGGCCGAGCTCGTTCAACACGTCCGCACAGACCTTGCTCATCAGCTTGGCGCGTGGGTCGAAATTCTTGTACACACGGTGACCAAAGCCCATCAGGCGGAATGGATCGTCCTTGTCCTTGGCGCGCTTGATGTACTCACCGACATGCGACACATCGCCGATCTGCTCCAGCATGTTCAGGCAGGCTTCATTGGCACCGCCGTGAGCGGGGCCCCATAGACAAGCGATACCAGCGGAAATACACGCGAATGGATTAGCACCGGACGAGCCGGCCAGACGCACGGTAGACGTCGATGCGTTCTGTTCATGATCAGCATGCAGCGTGAAGATGGTGTCGAGCGCATGCACCAGAACCGGATTCGGCTTGTAGCTCTCGGCTGGCGTGCCGAACATCATGTGCATGAAGTTGGCGGTGTAATCGAGATCATTGCGCGGATACATGAAAGGCTGGCCTATCGTGTACTTGTATGCCATGGCGACGATAGTCGGCATCTTGGCCACGATGCGGTTGAAGCTGATGCTGCGGCTGGCAGGATCGGCCGTATCCATGGCATCGTGATAGAAAGCAGATAGCGCACCGACCACGCCGACCAGCACCGCCATCGGGTGCGCATCACGCCGGAAGCCCTGGAAGAACTTGACCAGTTGCTCATGCACCATCGTGTGGTTCTTGATGGTGGTTTCAAAATCCAACTTCTGCTTCGCGTCTGGCAACTCGCCATTACGCAGCAGATAGGCAGTTTCAAGGAAGCTGCAGTTTTCAGCGAGTTGTTCGATTGGGTAGCCACGGTAGAGCAGCTCACCCTTGTCACCATCGATATAGGTGATCTTCGACTGACAGCTGGCAGTAGACAAGAAGCCGGAGTCGTAGGTAAAGACACCTGCTTTACCGCCCAATGTACGGATATCAATCACATCACTACCGTGCGTACCCTTCATTACTGGAAACTCGAAAGTCTTATCGTCCAGTATCAGTGATGTAGTGCGATTCGTCGTCATTGTTGCTTCCTTTCAGTCTTGTAAATCCATTTACTGATCCTGACTCGTATCGCAATCAGGAGGTCATCAATCTTAAAGCTTGCGCCAGCGTTCCAGCAGGTTTTTATCCTGCTCGGTTGGCAATTCCGTTTTGCCATTGACCAAATCCCACAAGGGATGATCTTCAAGCTCCAACAAGCGTTCCATACTCGCAGCGTCTTCGGATGACAAAGGCGCATCACCCTGCTCAGCCCAAAAACGCGAAAACACAATATCCAGTTCCAGCAAAGCGCGACGACAGTGCCAACGCAGACGTTCATCCCGCGCACGCTGATCCTGCGCTGTTGTTGCTGTCACCGTCATTACACCGCCCGCCGCATCATCATGTCCTTGATCTTGCCGATGGCCTTGGTCGGATTCAAGCCTTTCGGGCAGACATCGACACAATTCATGATGGTGTGGCAGCGGAATAGGCGATACGGGTCTTCCAGATTATCCAAACGTTCGCTCGTGGCTTGATCGCGGGTATCGGCAATAAAACGATAGGCGGCCAACAAACCGGCCGGCCCCACAAACTTGTCAGGGTTCCACCAGAAGCTTGGGCAGGCGGTTGAGCAGCAGGCACACAAAATACATTCGTACAGCCCATCCAGCTCATCTCGATCCTGCGGCGATTGCAAACGCTCGCGCTCAGGCAAAGGATCGTTATTGACGAGGTACGGCTTGATCGAGTGATACTGCTTGAAGAACTGCGTCATATCGACGATCAGGTCGCGAATCACTGGCAAGCCCGGCAAGGGCCGCAGCATGATCGGCTGCTTGAGATCATCGATATCGGTCAAGCAGGCCAGGCCGTTCTTGCCATTGATATTCATGGCATCCGAACCGCATACGCCTTCACGGCAAGAGCGGCGGAAAGCAATACCGTCATCCTTGGCCTTGAGCTTGACGATGGCATCAAGCAGCTTGCGATCGGTTTCTTCCAGTTCGAGCGAAATATCCTGCATCCACGGCTTGGCATCCTTGTCGGGATCGTAGCGGTAGATGCGGAACTGAACGGTGCGCGTAGTCATTGATCAGCCCCCGTTTTAGTAAGAACGCTTTTTCGGTGGAATCGACTCAACAGTGAGCGGTTCCATGTGCACTGGCTTGTATTCAACGCGGTTGTCCTCGGAGAACCAAAGCGTGTGCTTGAGCCAGTCCACGTCGTTGCGACCATCCACATGCTCAGGCGTATCCGGCGCATCGTCACGAACGTGCGAGCCACGCGATTCCTTGCGTGCTTCGGCGCCAATCATGGTGGCCTTGGCGACTTCAA
>DATJIB010000093.1:0-5959 GCA_035493575.1 Rhodocyclaceae bacterium
CGGAGCGTCGCGACGGTTTTTTCAACGAGCCCAAGGTGCGTCCAATGGGCGTAGGCCTCGATCTCTACGGGCGCCGCAAGAACGGCGAGGAGTTTCCTATTGAGATCAGCCTGAGCCCGCTCGAGACCGAAGAGGGCACGCTAGTATCGAGTGCGATTCGCGATGTTACCGAGCGCAAGCATCTTGAAACCACGCTGCGCGAAAAGAACGACGAACTGGCACGCGCCAATCAGGCCAAGGATGTATTCCTGGCCTATATGAGCCACGAACTGCGCACGCCGCTCAATGCCATCATCGGCTTCACCGGCACCATGCTGATGAAGTTGCCCGGGCCGCTTAACCCGGGTCAGGAATCGCAGTTGCGCACTGTACAGTCGAGTGCGCGGCATTTGCTGGCACTGATCAACGATCTGCTTGATGTGGCCAAGATCGAAGCCGGCAAGTCGGAGGTGAACATCGAGTCCGTGGCTTGCTACGCTGTGGTCGATGATGTGGTCACCACGTTGCGGCCGGAGGCAGAAAAGAAAGGCATCACACTCAAGGTCTTTGACCGCAGCCAGAGCGGCGAGCTACGCACGGACCGCCGCATGCTGCATCAGATTGTGCTCAACCTGACCAACAACGCCGTCAAGTTCACCAATGATGGCGCCGTGACAATCTACGTTGATCGCGTAGTGCGCGGCAACGAAAGCGTGATTGAGATCAGCGTCGAAGACACTGGCATAGGTATAAGGCCGGAGGACCAGGTGCTGCTGTTCCAGCCCTTTATGCAGGTCAATGACAAAGCCGGAGCACGCGAAGGCACCGGCCTGGGTTTGCATCTGAGCCAGAAGATGGCCGAGCTGCTGGGCGGTAGCCTGTCGTGCAAGAGCGAAGTCGGCAAGGGCAGCACTTTTGTATTGACGCTGGGGGGGCTATGAAAATGGTGGCACGTGTATTGATCGTTGAAGACAATGCGGCCAACCTGGAGTTGATGAGTTATCTGCTCGAAGCCTTTGGCTACAAGACCACGCATGCCCGCAATGGCCGTGAAGCGCTTGAGATCATGGCCCGCGATCTGCCCGACCTGGTGCTGTGCGATATACAGATGCCTGAGGTCGATGGCTTCGAGGTGGTGCGCCAGGCCAAAAGCAGTGAAGCCATGCGCAAGATAGTGATGGTTGCCGTCACCGCCTTTGCCATGGTGGGTGATCGCGAAAAAATGCTGGCCGCAGGCTTCGACGGTTATATCTCCAAGCCAATTCAGCCGGAGCAATTTATCCCGCAGATTGAGGCCTATCTGCCTGTGGAGCAGCGTTCCAAGGTTTTTCGTTCTGAAGAGACACAAGTCGGTACTGAGCCACTGCCGTTTCATGGCAAGGTGATTCTCATTGTTGACAATATGCAGACCCACCTGGATCTGGCGTGCAGCATTTTTGAGTATGGCGGCTACACCGTGCTGACGGCACGCAATCCTGAACGGGCGCTGGAGCTGTGCAAGGACACCACCCCTTGCCTGATCATGTCCGACGTGTGCATGCCGCAGTCGAACGGTTATGACCTGATCACGGCGGTGAAGAGTGATCCCAAGCTCAAGGATGTCCCGTTTATCTTCCTCACCTCGACGGCACAGACCGAAGCAGAAAGGCGCAAGGGTCTGGAACTGGGCGCGGTGAAGTATATTTTCCGGCCAATAGAACCGGATGACCTGTTGGCCGAGGTCGAGGCCTGTCTTAAGTCATAAAGCCACGCTTGCGCCGCTAGGCAGCTGTGGCGGCATGTACTAATATTACCTTTCTTGTTTCATGGCTTATCGGTGACGTCATGACCCGCACCATCCCATTGTTTAAGTGGCACCCCTTGTCGCGCGTGAGCTACGGCAAGTTCGAATCACCGGCGGAGGTCTTGCTACTGGCCGAGTTGAGCCATGGCGCCAAGCTGCCGGCGGATCGGTGGCAGCGCTTTCAAAAGGTGGGCGTGGCCACAACCAGAACTGATCAGGGTACAGATCACGAAGGCGCGGCGCTGCTGATGGCGCTGCGTACCGCTGGTGCCGATGCCTTCATGCTGACTTCCGAATCGCGCGTGCTGATGGCTGTAAGCGGTAGCCTGGGGACACAATTGCGTTTTTGCACCGCCAGCGCGGAAGAGCTGGCGCGTGAGCCGGGGCGTTTTTTGCAGATGATGCAGTGCGTGAATATTCCAGCGAATTGCCTGTTCACGCTGCGCCTGTCGCGCGAGGTTTGGCATCAGTTTGCGCCGGCCGTGCCCGGCGGGCACCCAAGCGATGTGCTGCGAGTACTGTCTTGCCATGAGAACGGCCACAGGGTTCAGGCTGCGGCGGTGCCGCCTGCGCGCTTGCCCGTCCCGGTGATAGAGGCGGTGGACAGAGTGGTGCCTGAAACCGTGAGTATTCCAGTTACAGCACTATCGCTGCTGCCGGCGCCGATGCGTGGCAGGACTCCGCAGCAACAATTTTTCCTGCAGCGGGCGCGGCGTCTGCCGGTGTATGGTCAGGCCACAACGCGTGAGGTTGCCCGCGTCAAGCTTGTCAATACGGCACGATTGGGTTCCTTGATCCAAGGGCAGCTTGGCAACAAATACAACTTCGCGGATAGCTACGAAGTCACGCTCGATAATCTCAATCTCGCCAACCTGACCCCGGAGCTGCTGCTCGAGGGTTTGCTGGAGGGCTTTATCAATCGCCAGCCTTTCGGTGTGCGCTGTCTGATGGCGGTGCGTAATCTGGCGCTGCGCATGCTTGGTGTGATCGCGCCCAGCCTTGGGTGTCCCATCGTTGCACTGATGTCGCCAGAGTCGGAAATGCAGTTCGCGATGCGCTTTCCTGTGCGTGGCGACCGCATCGAGGCGCACCGTGCGCAGGTCGTTATTGGCACCGATGCACCGCACATCATGCTCCGCACCTGTATCGGGGTGGAAATCATCGGCCACCACAAGGTACGCTTCTCGCTGGATTTTCGTGGCCGCTGCTGCAATGCCATCGGTCATGGCTACACGCGCATGACGGGCCTGCTGTATCAGCGCTACATCACGCCAACGATTCTGCAATACGGCGTTGATTATCTATGCGAGAACACGGCTGTTGCACAAACCTCAGTCGTTGATGAGCAGGCCGATATGGTGGCTGCGGATACTCGCCTCGTCTGAATGAAAGCCGCCCGCGGCATGGCTGCCGCGTTAGCCCCTCGCTGAATGCAAAATATTTTTACTCGTTCCTGGTCGCGTATCACTCTCGCCTTGGCTGCCCCGGGCTTGGCGGATAAAGGAGAAGCGCTGCAGGCACGCTATGCGGAAAAATGGCGCAAATACCATACGCTCCAGCATCTCGACGAGTGCCTGAACTGGTTTGAGAAAAGCCAGCATCTGGTCGCACAGCCGGTAGTGGTCGAGACCGCGCTGTGGTTTCATGATGTTATCTATTTACCGCGTCAAAGCGACAACGAAAACCAGAGCGCCGAACTGGCTACAAAGTTGTTAAGCGCTGATGGTGTGGCCGATGACGTATGCCAACAGGTAGCGAATCTGGTCATGGTCACGCGCCATGATGGCGTACCTGCTACGCCCGATGAACAATTGCTGGTGGATATCGATCTCTCCATACTTGGCGCAGCACCGCAGCGATTCTCTGAGTACGAGGCCCAAGTGCGTGAAGAATATGCTTTCGTGCCAGGGCCGTTGTTTCGTTATAAGCGGCGGCAGATTCTGGAAGCCTTTCAGTCTCGTCCGCGTTTGTATTCGACCGATTTTTTTTATGCCCGGCTAGAACAACAAGCACGCCACAATCTGGAGCAAGCCATCGCGGCCTGCGGCTAACGCGCCAACAAAAAAGCCCGCTCACTTTCACATGAGCGGGCTTTGTTTTGCTACAGACTACTTAGCAGCAGTCACCTGAACCATCGCAGCAGAGCTGGGCAACAGCGCAGCAGACTTCACCTGCGTATACGGTAGTGGTGATTGCCAGGGCAGTCAGAAGTACAGCCAGTTTTACTTTCATGATTTGATCCTTTTAAGTTGAGAAATTTGCTCACTGCTGGATCAAGCCTTGGGCGGGTGCCAGATGTCTTCCGTGTGCTTGGATGGATTGAAATGCATGGCTGAATTCTGAATCGGTAGCTGCGCCACATGGGCAACCACGAAAGGGCGGGATATCAGAGCCGGGGCAGTGCAGACCTTGCAGCTGTTACACATCATGCCGTGTACTTCGACGCAGCATTCGCAATGATCATCCGCAGGCTGAGCATAGCTGTTGGTAACGATCATGGCCGCTACGGCAACGAAGAGGATCAACAAGGTTTTGCGGAATGCATGCATGGCGAGCAGTTTAGCAATGTTTGAGCTCTAGAGTACCAATCAGGTTTCCGGTAGTGGTTCCGGCATTGGGTCTGGTGCCGGATCAGGTTCAGGATCCGGATGGGGTTCTTCAGGTGGAATATGCTTGCGTGGGTCATGTGACATGGTCAGTTTCCTTTGCTGCTTTGTACGATTGGGTTTCGACAAGATTTCGCTTAAAGCGTTCGGTTATTTCTTTTAGTCATTTTGTTGTGGCGAGATGCTCAATATGATGTTTGACTTGAAAACATCCGGTGGTGCCGTAGGCAGCGGAGCACTTTTTCGAACGCCTTTAATTACTGCATCGTTGTAAGCAGGGAGAGCGTTGGACGAAACGATCCGAATATCAAAAAGTTCGGCGGACGGCAATTGCGTAATGGAAACTTTTACTCGTGCAGTGTCCGGGGTGTTTTCGGGGACTACGATATTTTTCAGGACTTTATTTTTTACTTGTTCAATCCACAGGTTTCTATCTGCGACCCGAGCTTTTAGCGAACGCTTCTCTGCAACAGGCTTGGCTGCTGCGTCTATAAGCCATTCGGCAGCGGTTGCAGTGACTTCGTACGGCGTGGGATCTTGTGCGCTTGATGGAGGAAGAGAGACACCTTGCTTGATCGCAAGAATGGCATATGTGATGAATCCGCCATTTCCATCCTTCTCCTCAAAGCCGAAGTTAGATAGCGTTCCGTTTGGTTGAACACTAAAAAGTAGAGTTGCCTGAGTGCCAGGGGAGACATCATTAGGCGCGGAGATATTGATGAATATTTTTTTCGCGTCTAGGGTAATACGCTGGGTAATGCCAAATGCTGGGTCAGGCTTGATACGAAATGTCATGGGAATAGAGCGCCAACTTGCTTCGGTTACGCCATTTTTGCGCGCTGGATTGAAGCACCAGCCTTGAACTGCTTGAATGGCGGCATCGTCCAATAGTGGAAAGCCACTTGAACTTTCGAGCGCTACCTGCTCAGGCTCTCCTGAACTATCAACATGGACGCGTAAAACGACGCGTCCCTCTTCATTTCTTTGTTTGGACAGCTGTGGATAGACTGGCCGCATGTTCTGGTCGCCAAATTCTCGTGCGCCGACACAATTACTGACCTTAAAGGAAGGCGAGTCGGCATACGGGTCATCCAGGATGAATGAGATGGGAACTTGAACCCATGCCGATGTGGTCCGGTTTCCCCTTGTTGCAGGAACAAAAGTCCATCGTTCAACGGCGTTCGCTGCGGCGTAATCGAGTCGAGGATATCCGCTGGATCTGGATAGCAGAACTTTCTCAACACTCCCCAATTGATTAACCAATACGCTCAACATCACGACGCCTTGCTCACGGAGGTGACGCGACACTGACGGATAAGTCGGTTGTGAATTCTTCAGATAGGTAGGGAATGAGTGCGGTTGTTCCTTGCCCGGCTCCTGGGCTAGACATGTCAAAACGCAAAAACAGAGACCGAGGGGGAGAGAATGTTGTAGTTTCATGACAGCGGGCATTTTGAGGTTGACGCGGAGCTTACTTTAAATGCGTTCGAATCGGGGCAAGGTGGCATGCCCGAATTCCATGAAATCGTGGACTTGTAATTCATGTGTGAGGCTGGCTTAATACGCGCTCGCAACCAACCTGGAGCTGGCT
>DATJIB010000094.1:0-5103 GCA_035493575.1 Rhodocyclaceae bacterium
TCATGTCGAGCACCATCTCGACATGGATGCCAGTGTCGACTTCCGGATGATATTCAGCCCGCTGCGGTACGCCATACAAGGCATCCACTTCCGGCAGAATGCGCGCCAGCGCGCCGCACTCATGCAGCACCTTGAGCATGCGTGAAGGCTGAGCTTCCATCAGCCCCTTGGCCAGTTCCTGCCACACGCGTTCGGCCACCAGCGCATTCACTTCACCGTTGGCCACCATGCTCTGCATCAGCGCCATGGTCTCAGGTGCCACCGTGAAATCATGGAAGCGCGCTGCAAAGCGTGCCACGCGGAGGATGCGCACAGGGTCTTCGGCAAAGGCTGCCGAAACATGGCGCAGGGTCTTACTGGCAATGTCGGCCTGGCCGTTGAAAGGATCAATGAGGCTGCCGTCTTCGGCTTCGGCAATCGCATTGATGGTCAAGTCGCGGCGGATCAAATCCTCTTCAAGCGTAACATCCGGCGCGGTATGAAAAACGAATCCGGCATAACCCGGCGCGGTCTTGCGCTCGGTACGAGCCAGCGCGTATTCTTCATTGGTGTCCGGATGCAGGAAGACCGGAAAGTCGCGGCCCACCGCGCGATAACCCGCACGGATCATGCCGCCGGGGGTGGTGCCCACGACTACCCAGTCGCGGTCCTTGACCGGCAGGCCAAGTAACTTGTCGCGTATCGCGCCACCTACTGCGTAAATTTTCATCCGGTGATATCCATCAATAAAGCAGAGCAGACTGCATCAGCGTTTGTATTATCTGCCGGCCTGCTCACGATAGGCATTGTTGTCAGCCTGAGAGCCGCCGCTACGCAGGTAGGCCGGGGCAACTGCTTCAAGCGGTGTTGCGTTCAAACCGAAGGGTAGCGAGGGCTGCTCCGCACACACGTTTGGCGTTTGCATTGAATGAAAATTGTCGCGCGTCATGGGGCCGCCGGGGATGAGCTCCATGCACAAGGCCTGCAAATACGACAGCTGCCGCGACAGGCCAATGATGGCCGCCGGTTTGCCGGCGAGGGTGCCGGCGTAACGCACCAGCTCGCGCAGGCTGTAAATGTGAGGACCGCCCAGGCAATAAACCTGGCCGATGCTTTCCCTGTGTGTCAGGCATGCACTCACCGTACGCGCCACATCTTCCACCCACACCGGCTGGAATTTTGCATCCGGACAAGCGAGTGGGAAAACTGGCGTTACAAGCTGCAGCTTGGCAAATAGATTGAGAAAATTATCGGCTTGGCCAAAGACAACCGAAGGCCGGAGTATCGTGACATCCAGGCCACTTTCCTGCAGCACTTGTTCTCCGGCCGCCTTGGAGCGCTGATAGGCCGATGCGGCATCCTTCGCTGCGCCCAGGGAAGAAATATGCACGATGCGGCGAACTCCGACTGCCTTGGCAGCAGCAGCGATCTTGCGCGGCAACTCGGCATGGGCGCGCATGAAGTCGCCGCGCAAGATGCCGGCCATGCTGATGATGGCGTCCTGACCCTGCATCAAACGCTCAAGCATCTGAGTGTCATGCACATTGGCTTCAACGACTTCCGTCGTCGGCAGCACGATCAGATGTTTGGCGCGATCGCGACGACGGGTGGCGATGCGCAAGTTGTGACCGTCTATCGTCAGCTGCCTGGCAATGGCGGAGCCGATAAAACCGGTACCACCAATCAGTAGTATGTTCATGGCCTCTCCTGCTACAGGTTTTTAAGGCAGGGCGTCTGCATCAGAATCGCCGTTGCCGCGTGGCCGTATTATGCCCAAACGCGCTTTCAGGGACTGCGGTTTGTTTTCAAACAGGGCGTTGTAATACACGGTATTGCTCATCACCTTTTTCACATAGTCGCGTGTTTCCGTGAAGGGGATGCACTCGGCGTAGATTGCGCCTTCCAGCGGCACATCGGCGCGCCATTTCTTGGCTCGTCCGGGCCCCGCGTTATACGCAGCCGAAGCCAGTACCGGATGATTGTCGAGACCGGACAACACCATCTTCATATAGTTGGTGCCGAGCGTGATATTGGTATCCATATCCATCGCATGCTTGGGGTGATAGCTGGTCAGCCCGATCTTCTTTGCCACCCATGCTGCCGTGGCCGGCATCACCTGCATCAGGCCTTGTGCCCCCACCGTCGATTTGGCTTGAATCACAAAGCGGCTTTCCTGACGCATCAAACCATACACCCAGCCGGTATCGAGCGCGAGGTCACGCGTCTTGGCTTCCACCTGCTCGCGGTACGGGGCCAGATAGCGCATCGAATAGTCATGCTGGCTGACAGTGCGGTCGGCGGCGCTGATGGCTCTGTCGTAGACATTATTGTTGCTGGCCAAAAGCGCAGCAGCAAGTAACTGGCGGTCGCTCATGCCGCGCAAACTCCAGTTCCACTCCTTGACGCCGTCGGTGCGCACATCCAGGCGCATCAGTGCCAGGGCGCGGCGCAAGCCACTGTTGGCCATGGCTTCGCCCAGCTCTTGCACATTGATCGGAGCAGTACGTGGCGGCACATTGATGGGCTGGCCAAGCTCATCCGCGGCGAGGTTGCCGTAGAAGTTGGCTTGCGTGGATATGCGCTGATAACAGGCAATTGCATCGGCTTTTTTGCCCTGCGCGGCAAAGGCGCGGCCTTGCCAGTACAACCAGTCGGGTTGGGCTGCCATGCTGGCCGGCATGCGCGCAATCACGCGCCGCACTGTGGTCCAGTCGCCTACGCGCAAGGCAGCGCGTACCCACCAGGCCAGTTGCTCTTCCGAAAGATTGCTGCCTTCTGTCTTGGCAAACCAGCCCAGGGTCTCGGGCATGTGTTTGCGCGCGGCTTGCAAGGCAATCTGGCCCCAGCCATAACCGCGATCCGCTTGTGGGAAATTGGCTTCCATCTTGCTGAGTTCGTTGGCCGCCACCTGTGGATCATTGGCAGCAATGCGCTCGACTGCGTAGAGCAGGGTTTCGCGATTGCGGCGATTGTCGCGCGCCGCTTCGATATAGCTGTTGGACAAGCGCGCCAGATAGCGCATCGGGTTGTCGGTCACCGCATCCAGGGCGCGTGCCTCCGGCATCTGTGCGTCGGGTAAATAGCGTGAGGCAAAAATGGCTTGTTGCGGTTTTTTGTTTTCCAGCTGGCGGCGGATGCGCTCCCAAATCTCATCGGCTTGAAGACGCTTGTTGCTGACCAGTGCATCGGTGACCGGGCGGCAGGCTTCCGGAAGATCGCTGCTGCTGAACCACACCGGCTTGGCATCGTCGAGCGCGCTTGCATCCTGGCGCGCCAGACGCGCCTGCAGCGAATAGCACTGTGCTTCCAGATCCGGCTGTTGCAACAAAGGATATTCGCGCACGACATCGTCCCACTGGCCGCGTTTGCCCAGCGACTTGATCCAGTCACTGCGTAGCCGCTCAGCCGGCAGACTGCCTGCATAATTGTTTAAGAATTCGGCGATATTGCTGCTGTTGTCATCCAGCTGCTGACGCAGCTGGTAATACTCGGCCCACGGCTGTAGTTCAGTGCCGCGCAGCGCATCGACGGCCTTGGCAAGCTTGGCCCGATTGCCACTCGCAAAGGCATCGCGTGCTTGCAGGAAAGCATCATCGCCGGGGGCCGCGCAAACCTGGGTGCTGATCAGGCTCAGGCAGGCGAACAGAGGGCCAAGCAGGCGGGCGTGTGGCGCCCGGATTAATTTCGTATAGTCTTGCAGCTTCATTGATTCAGGTTAGCACAGCAGCCATTCCTACCCGCATGAAACACAGCCCGGAAAACGCCATTGATTCAGCCGCTAAACGGAATGCCATCCGACGTGAAGGCATTGCGAAGCGTGAAGCCATGGCGGCAGATGAACATCAGCAGCGCTCGCATCAGATCGAAACCCGGCTTGAGCTTGAGTTGCGCCAACATGCCCCCGGCATGCTGGCCTTTTGCTGGCCTTATCGGGCCGAGTTTGATGCGCGGGCCTTGGTAACGCGTTTGCTGAGCCAGGGTTGGCGGGCCTGTTTGCCGGTCGTGGGTGAAAATGTAGGGCCTATGCATTTTCGCGAATGGACACCAGAAACGCCAATGCAAGCCGATAAACACGGAATTTTGACGCCGCAAAGCGGAATTGAGGTCAAACCCGATGTTTTATTGCTGCCATTCAACGCGATTGATGCCCAGGGCTACCGTTTGGGTTATGGTGCCGGCTATTTTGACCGTACCCTGGCGAGTTTGCAGCCAGCGCCCTATGTAATTGGAGTGGGGTTTGCGTTGGCGAAGGTGGATACCGTCTATCCGCAAGCGCACGACATCCCGGTTCAGTGTTGCATCACGGAAATTGATCTATATCACTTCTAGTCGCATCAATTTCCATATACTGACTTTCGTCCGCCCCCAAGTTTATCCCCATGCCTCGTAGCAGCTTATTGTCCGCCCTGCGTATTGCCTTGACCTATCTGGTCGTGGCGGCGCTATGGATTGTTCTCTCTGACCGCGCGGTGGAGTGGCTGTTTGCCGACCCGCACCAGCAGAATCTGATGCAGACCTGGAAGGGCTGGTTTTTCGTGGCGGTCACGGCCGGATTGTTATTCTGCTTAATTCGCTCCGCTCTGCGCCGCCTGGAACGCGAGATACTTGAACAGCAACGTCTGGCCAGTCGTCTTGAAGCGAACAATGAAGTGCAACGCCATTTGTTGGCGGCCCTGGACAATATCGTTTGGCTGTTTGATCTGACCCAGCAAAAGATGCTGTTTATCAGTGTCGCCGCGGAGCGCATCTATGGTTTGCCATGCCAGTCTTTCATTGACGACAACTCTCTCTGGCTGAGATCCATACACCCTGAAGATGTCGTGCTGGCAGAAACCAAGCAACAGTTGATGCAGAGCCAGGGCTGGGGTGAGGTGGAGTATCGCATCGTTCGCCCGGATGGCCAGCAGCGCTGGATTCGCGATCGCACCCAAATGTTGTTTGATGCGGCCGGCAATGCCGTCAGTCTGATTGGCATCGCGACTGACATCACCGATCAGCGCCAGCATGCCGAACATATTCACCGCTTGTCCAACTACGACAATCTGACCGGCCTGCCCAATCGCATGATGCTGGAAGGGCTGATGTATTCGGCACTGACGGCGGCAAGACGGGATGGCAAGCGGG